>NZ_SMSC01000199.1:0-258 GCF_004359955.1 Candidatus Thiosymbion oneisti | reverse complement strand
CATCGAACGGCTTGCGACCCGCTTTGGATTTGCGTTCCTTCTCGTGCACCGGCTCCAGCAGGGGACGAAAACACTCCCATGGGATCGCCGCCGTCAGCCGCTCCAGCGGATCACCCAGCTGGCTGATGCTCTGCAACCGGTTCTCAATGTCAAAGAAGCTGCGCTGGCCCATGGTTTCCCCGTCGATGAGCATTCATTTTGGACTGGCGTGATTTTACCCTCGCTTAGCTCACCACGCAGGCAATTTTGCAAGGTGCC
>NZ_SMSC01000198.1:0-258 GCF_004359955.1 Candidatus Thiosymbion oneisti | reverse complement strand
TCTGAGCTGGTTCTGATCATTGCCGGCGTTGGTGACCTGGTAATGCATGATGAGCTGGTGTTTGTCGTCAACGCAACGTTGCACCTTGTAGCCCGTCACAGGCTGGTTGCTTGTTCAAGGCCCGCGCATCAGGGTCGGTACGGGAGCGCTGGGTCTCACCACGCTCCTCAAGCTGTTTGCGTTGCGCCTGCTGGCGGGCCTGGCGCGTCTTGAGTTCCTCCAACTTGCTCGCCAGCGTGGGGTCTTCACCCAACCGGT
>NZ_SMSC01000197.1:0-259 GCF_004359955.1 Candidatus Thiosymbion oneisti | reverse complement strand
ACGGCCAACCGTGATTTCGTCGTGCTGTGCCAAGAGCTGGAGCTGCTGGGCGGAGAAACGATTGGCATCGACGGCTCGTTTTTCCAGGCCAGTGCCCGTGATGCCAGTATCATGACGAAGAAGGGCTTAGAGGTTGTCTAAAAATTAAGATACTGATTTTAGGGCATAAAATCTGTAAATTTCGCACTCGTTCCCAGGCTCCAGCGTCACTGCCATTAAGTTAGTGTCAACGGCCTCAGTAGCAGAGCTTGCGTCGGCA
>NZ_SMSC01000196.1:0-261 GCF_004359955.1 Candidatus Thiosymbion oneisti | reverse complement strand
GCTTGGCTGCCTTTGCACTACCCGTTCACGGACCGGGGGGAGGCCTAACGGGCGTTGCCCCCCAGTCGCCTTGGGTATCCGTTTCAGTTGCACCGCTTGCGGGCGGGAGCGTTTCCGCTTGAGGGTGTCATGCAGGTCTTCCAGAAACCGTTCGACCACGCCGGGGGCGGTCTCGAGTTCCGGTATCCGAACGCCATCCACCACAGGTGCGCCGTCGTTAGCGGCTACCTGGTCCCACGCCGCCGCCAGCACCTCTGGCCC
>NZ_SMSC01000195.1:0-261 GCF_004359955.1 Candidatus Thiosymbion oneisti | reverse complement strand
ACTTGGCTGCCTTTGCACCACCCGTTCACGGACCGCGGGGAGGCCTAACGGGCGTTGCCCCCCAGTCGCCTTGGGTATCCGTTTCAGTTGCACCGCTTGCCGGCGGGAGCGTTTCCGCTTGAGGGTGTCATGCAGGTCTTCCAGAAACCGTTCGACCACCCCGGGGGCGTTCCCGAGTTCCGGTATCCGAACGCCATCCACCCCAGGTGCGCCGTCGTTAGCGGCTACCTGGTCCCACGCCGCCGCCAGCACCTCTGGCCG
>NZ_SMSC01000194.1:0-262 GCF_004359955.1 Candidatus Thiosymbion oneisti | reverse complement strand
ACGCAGGTGTGGCCGCTCCAGCGGACCGTGCCCTTCTGTGCCGACATGGGTTGGATTGTGTCGGCTTACCTGGTCGCTTAGCGACGCCGGAGCGTCGGGATTTGCTCCCACGCTGGAGCGTGGGAGCCAGCAGCGGCATCACGAGAAGGCGCGAACCGCATCAATGGACGCCTGGCCGGCGGCGAACCGCATCTTTGGATGGCGGCGTGCCCGACAGAATTGGGTGTTGGGCAGGTCGCGCCGTCCCTGGCGCGCCTTCCGC
>NZ_SMSC01000193.1:0-263 GCF_004359955.1 Candidatus Thiosymbion oneisti | reverse complement strand
CGGGTGTTCAATCGCTTCGACGACTTCCTGGTGGCTGAGGGCTTCGAGGCCAGGCAAGGCCAGATCATTGATGCCTCCATCGTCCCGGTGCCGATTCCCCGCAATCGCCGCGAGGAGAACCACCGGATCAAAAATGGTGAAGTTCCTCAAGACTGGGGCAAGGCCAAGCGTGCCCAAAAAGACACCGACGGACGGTGGACGGGAAAGCGCGGCAAACGCTATTTTGGCGACAAGAACCACATCAGTATCGATGCTGAGCACAA
>NZ_SMSC01000192.1:0-264 GCF_004359955.1 Candidatus Thiosymbion oneisti | reverse complement strand
GGCGACCGGTTGGGTGAAGACCCCACGCTGGCGAGCAAGTTGGAGGAACTCAAGGCGCGCCAAGCCCGCCAGCAGGCACAACGCAAGCAGCTCGATGAGCGTGGTGAGACCCAGCGCTCGCGTAGCGACCCTGATGCGCGGGCCTTGAACAAAGGCAACCAGCACGTCACCGGCGACAACGTACCAAGCGGCGTGGATCACAAACACCAGCTCATCGTGCATCACCAGGTCACTAACGCCGGCAATGATCAGAACCAGCTCAGA
>NZ_SMSC01000191.1:0-268 GCF_004359955.1 Candidatus Thiosymbion oneisti | reverse complement strand
CCGGAGAATGCACCATGAATATCCACTTGCATGCCAATGCAACGACGACCCCGAAAACCCGCCAGTACATTCAGGTGTCCCACCAGTCCGTCACCCAACTCGCCGATGAGTTGGGTGTGAGTGAGGATACCATCCGCCGCTGGAAGCGCCGGGACGATGTTGCCGATGGCTCGCACACGCCGCACCGCTTGCAGACTACCCTCACCCCGACCCGGGAAGCGGTGGTCGTGGAACTGCGCAAGACGCTGCTGCTGCCGCTCGATGACCG
>NZ_SMSC01000190.1:0-269 GCF_004359955.1 Candidatus Thiosymbion oneisti | reverse complement strand
GGCTGTCTAAAAACTAACCTATTGATTTTCTATTGACATTGATTTTCGGCTGGCTCCCCACGCTCCAGTGTCGATTAAGCGCCTGGTAGGCTAACCGCCAACGCCGATCAGCACGGAGAAGCTGCGTCCGCTGGAGCGGACAAGACGGCGTTCCCACGCTGGAGCGTGGGAAGAGCGCGAACGCCGGCAACGATCAGAACCAGCTCAGCCGTCAATGCCGGGAGACCATGGCGGTGCTCGGGGTGGAACCTTTACCGCGGTCGCCGATG
>NZ_SMSC01000019.1:0-100370 GCF_004359955.1 Candidatus Thiosymbion oneisti | reverse complement strand
CGGAAGGAGAGTGCGTGATGAGTGCCGACTGCGGAATGACCTCGGTCATCCCAAATCTCCCGTGGCTCGGAAGATTCCTCCTTGCTATGCTTTGCGCCGTTTGGTTGTTAAATTCAAACGAGAGCACGATGATGGCAAAAATAAAAAACTGGTTTTGCAAAAACCTGAACTTTGGATGCGTGAAAGGATCGGAAGTGGACGAGGTCAAGGCCCTGACGCGCCAGTTCCATACCACCCTGCGCGCCTATATCACCAAGATCGAGACCAAGATCAAGGAAACGGCACCGAATTCGGTTCCAGAGGCCCTGGAGCGGATACGGGAAATAAAGAAGGAAGATAAGGATCTGTCCTGGCAGGATGCCTATGAGATCGAGCAACAGCTGGTGCAGCTCTACGACGAGCCGACCCTACACGTCGAGATCGAACGGCGGCTCCTGGATGCGGAACAGTTACTGCCTGCGCCTGTCACAGATTGGTATCGGAAACGCGCCGAAGCGCTGCAGGAGGATCCCGAGGGCTTAGCAGCGCTCCTATCGGGCCTGATCAGTGACCTACAATGGCGACATACGAAGAACGAAGCGCGACGCGCATACACGAGAGAGATTACGGGCCGTACGGAGACGGTCTACATGCTCACCTTTGGGCTCGTGTTCGTACTCCTAATGTCACAGGGGTTGGTGTTTGGGGATAAGGTAAGCCCGGACAACCCCTGGCTGCTGCCATTCGTCGCGCTCGCCGGGGCGTTCGGCGCGGCCTTCAGCATGATGACCGGTCTGAGAAAGCGCCTCGCCGACAGTACGTTCGACGATCTCAAGCTGAACCGCTGCTGGTGGTTGATCCTCACCCGTGTCCTGGTCGGCATCGGAGCAGGCTTCATCTTGTTTTTTTTCGTCCGCTCCGAACTAGTTGACGGCGAGATATTTCCGAATCTTTCACCGGAATCCGATGGTTCAAACTATCTCTTAGACTATAAGGATTTCGCGAAGTTGTTCCTCGGTTGCTTCATTGCCGGGTTTTCAGAGAAGCTCGTCCCGAATCTGTTGTCCCGAACGCAGCAACGCTCAAGCGAGATGGCCGTCGGGCCGCCAGCTCATATGGCCCCACCTACGGGCCGGAGCCAGGGCCACTCGAAAGAGGGCACCGGGGGACAATCCAGGGCGGCGGATGTGACCCGGAGCCAAGGTCAAGACCATTCGAAAGAAGACACCGGGAAACAATCCGATGCGGGTAATGGGTAAATAGGGACGGAAAAGCGCCGAATCCGGCGCCTGTCGGTTGCCCTTGAACCAGTCTCGGCTTCCCACCGATTCAGACCTCGATGCCTGTCTGCTGCGCGACCGGCATGGTTTCCGGCGCCGACTGCGCGGCCTGAGACGGCGCACGCAGCAGGGGCAAGCCTGCGAGGGCGACCGCGCCGAGCTGTGGCGTTCCATGCGCCGTTCTCAGGCCGTTCTCGATCTGCGCGCATCCCTGGTCCCCGGGATCTCGTATCCCCCGGAGCTGCCCGTCAGCGAGCACCGCGATGAGGTGGCGGCGCTGATCCGTGACCATCAGGTGGTGGTGCTGTGCGGCGAGACCGGCTCCGGTAAGTCCACTCAGTTGCCCAAGCTCTGCCTCGACCTGGGGCGGGGGATCGCCGGGCGTATCGGCCATACCCAGCCGCGGCGGATTGCCGCCCGTAGCCTTGCCGGCCGCCTGTCCCAGGAGCTCGGGACCGAACCGGGGACGCTGGTGGGCTACAAGGTGCGCTTCCAGGATCGGATCCGGCCTGAGACCTGCGTCAAGCTGATGACCGACGGCATCCTGTTAGCGGAGATTCGGCAGGATCGGTTTCTCAATGAATATGACACCCTCATCATCGATGAGGCCCATGAGCGCAGCCTCAATATCGACTTCCTGCTGGGCTATCTGAAGGGGCTGCTGCCCCGGCGGCCCGACCTCAAGCTCATCGTCACCTCGGCCACTATCGACCCTGGGCGCTTCGCCGAGCATTTCGGGAGCACCGCGGGTCCGGCGCCCGTCATCGAGATCTCCGGGCGCACCTATCCGGTGGAGGTGCGTTACCGACCACCGGAGGATGAGCATCCGGGCGAGCGGGACGATGCCATGCAGCGTGCCATCGCCGCGGCCCTGGACGAGCTGGCTCGGGTAGGTCCGGGCGATGTCTTGGTGTTCCTCTCCGGCGAGCGCGAGATCCGCGAGACCGCCCAGACCCTGCGTAAGCACCACCCGCCGTCTACCGAGATTCTGCCCCTGTACGCCCGCCAGGGCCCCCAGGAACAGGCGCGGGTGTTCCAGGCCCACGGCACCCGCCGCGTGATCCTGGCCACCAACGTGGCCGAGACCTCGCTCACGGTACCCGGCATCCACTATGTGATCGATCCGGGGTTCGCCCGCATCAGCCGCTACAGCCGGCGCGGCAAGGTCCAGCGTCTGCCGGTGGAACGCATCTCCCAGGCCGCGGCGAACCAACGCAAGGGCCGTTGTGGGCGCGTAGCGGCGGGTCTGTGCATCCGGCTCTATTCGGAGGACAACTTCGCGGCCCGGGCCCCCTTCACCGAACCGGAGATCCAGCGCACCAATCTGGCCGCGGTTATTTTGCAGATGAAGCTGCTGGGCTTCGGGGCGATCGAGGAATTTCCCTTCCTCGACGCGCCGGATGCCAGGCTGATCGCCGACGGCTACCGGACCTTGGAGGAGCTGGCGGCCCTGGACGCCGGGGGCCGATTGACGCCCCTGGGGGAGCAGCTTGCCCGCCTGCCCGTGGACCCGCGCATCGGTCGGATGCTGCTGGCCTCCAAGGACTATCATTGCCTGACCGAGCTGCTGATCATCGCCGCGGCCCTGAGCCTCCAAGACCCGCGGGAGCGGCCCCCAGACTGGCAACAGGCCCAGCAGCAGGCGGCGGACCAGATCCATGCCACCTTCCGGCACGAGGACTCGGACTTTCTCACCTTTCTGAACCTGTGGCGATTTCTGGAACAGGAACGCACCCGGCTGTCCCGGAACAAGTTCAGGAAGCTCTGCCAACGGCATTTCCTGTCCTGGAACCGGGTCCAGGAGTGGCGGGACATCCATACCCAGCTCGGTCTCACGCTGCGGGAGCTGGGCTACCGGGAGAACCAGGCCGCGGGGAGCTATGAGGAGATCCACCGCGCCCTGCTCACGGGCCTGCTGAGCAACATCGGTTGTAAGGACGAGCACCGGGAATACCAGGGTGCCCGCAACAGCCGTTTCTCCATCCATCCGGGCTCCGGGCTGTTCCGGACGGCACCCAAGTGGATCATGGCGGCGGAGCGGGTCGAGACCAGCCGGCAGTACGGGCGCATTGTCGCCAGGGTCCAACCGACCTGGATCGAGCGGGCCGGCGCCCACCTGGTGCAGCGCAGCTATGCGGAGCCCCACTGGCAGGCCGGCCCCGGTCAGGTGGCGGCCTACGAGCAGGTCACCCTCTATGGGGTAACCATCGTCCCCAGGCGCCGTGTCAACTACGGACCCATCAACCCAGGCGAGGCCAGGGAGATCTTCCTGCGCTTCGGTCTGGTGGAGGGGGACTTCGAGACCCGGGCCCCCTTCTGGCGCCACAATCGGGAGCTCATCGAGTACGTCCGCTATCTGGAGACCAAATCCCGCCGGCGGGATATCCTGGTGGACGAGGAGGCTATCTATGCCTTCTACGCCCAGCGGGTCCCGAGCGGCATCTACTCCCGGCCTCAGCTGGAGCAATGGCTGCGCACGGCGACGCGCAAGGAACCCAAGCGCCTGCACCTGCGCCTGGACGATGTGATGCGACGGGACGCGGCAGCAGTGACCGAACAGGCGTTCCCCGACAGCCTCCAGGTCGGGGCCACCCGGCTGCCCCTCGAGTACCGGTTCGACCCGGGGGCGAGCGCGGACGGGGTGACCCTCACCGTCCCCTTGCCCCTGGTCAATCAGGTTTCACCCGAGCAGTGCGAGTGGCTGGTCCCCGGTCTCTTGGAGGAGCTGTTCGTCGCCTTGCTGCGGGGCTTGCCCAAGCAGACGCGCAGGGCCCTGGTCCCCATTCCGGAGACGGCAAGGCGATTGGTCGAGCGCCTGATGCCCTCGGATCGACTGCCCTCGGATCGGCCCCTGGTCCAGACGGTCTCCGAGGTGCTCAAAGAGATGACCAGGGTCGCGGTCCCCGAGGACGCCTGGGATATGTCCGTTGTACCCGGCTATCTGCGCATGAAGTTTCGTCTGGTAGACGATCAAGGACATCAGGTGGCGTTGGAGGAGGATTTCTCCTCGCTCAAGCGCCGCTACGGCGGCCAGGGGCGGCAGGTCTTCGCTGAGATTCCGTCCCGCGAGCTGGAGCAGACGGGGATCCGGCGCTGGGACTTCGATGCGCTGCCGGAAAGCCTGGACCTAGACCGCGGCGGCATTCGAGTACGCGGCTATCCCGCCTTGGTCGACCAGGGGGATAGCGTCGCCGTCCGGGTGCTGGACTCGGAGGCCGGCGCCGCATTAGCCATGCGCCAAGGATTGCGCCGGCTACTGATGCTCCAGCTGGGATCGGACCTGCACGCGCTGCGCAAGGACCTGCCGGAGCTGGACCGCATGCGCCTGCAGTACGCTAAGGCGCCGCAACCGGCGGGGGAGAACGAATCCAAGGCGGCGGATCTGGCCGACGAGCTGATGGCGCTGATCCTAGATCTCACCTTTCTGGAGGACCGACCGCCGATCCGAGACCGGCAGACCTTCGCCGTGCGTCTGGAACAGAACCGCCCCCGGTTGGCGTCCGTGGCCCGGGATGTCCAGGCGCTGACCGGGCAGATACTCACCCGCTACCAGGCCATCCGCAAACGGCTTGCGGACATCACCCAGACCTATTGGACGGCCTCGGTTTCGGACATGGGTCAGCACCTGGATGTGCTGGTCTTTCGCGGCTTCCTGCAGCAGGTCCCTTACCCCCACCTCAAGGATTATCCCCGCTACCTGAAGGCCCTGGACGCCCGGGCCGACAAGCTCTCACAGGCCGCCGCCAAGGATCGGCAGCGAATCCAAGCGATGGCCGCCATCCACGGGAAATGGCGGGAGCGCTCGACCGCCGCCCGTGAAGCGGGGCGACACGACACCCGCCTGGAAGAGATCCGCTGGATGCTGGAAGAGCTGCGGGTCTCCCTCTTCGCCCAGCAAATCGGGACCGCCTATCCCGTCTCCGTCAAGCGGATCGAGGCGCGCTGGCGGGAGCTGGGGTTATGAATCGGGTTAGCCGAAGATGTGGGGAAGTACCCTGATGATGGTCCTGAGCGGCTCCTCGAACATCCCGAAATCCCGAATGCAGCAATGCGGCAGCCGCAGATAAAATAGAATGAATAGAAAGACAAGCAGGTTGCCGTAGAAGCCAAGCGTCGGGACGGATGAGTTTATGACACGTGACTTTTGTTCGGTATTCCCACGGGAAAATTTAGCATGTTCCAGCTCCGTGAGAACGATATCTTTGGACAATATGATCAGCATGTAGTTGATACAGGTTACGGCAACCCAACGGCCGAAATCCGCGCCCACAATGTAGAGGGGCGCAGACACCAGCAAAGGGACAAAGAAGTATTTCAGGTTGAGCACACGCGCGTGGGGGGCTGCCAGGGCCGTCGGATCGAAGCTGCGCGTAGAGCCGCCCCTCCGCAGCGTGTCTATCACCATGCTGCCGATGTAAAGCGTACAAAACCCAAGGATCGCGGAGGTCAAAACCCAACTCAATAGCGTGTCTGCAGAGAGTGAGATAACCATGGACGAAGCCTGAGAGAAAGTCCAGGCGAGTCCCGTAAGTGCCGAGAACGTGCTGACTGAGGTCGATGAAATCACCTTGTCCTCGAGGACCTCCGCTCCCAGTCCGAACCCACCCAGAGCCTCCAAAACCCCTTGGTCATCGAGGACGCACCTACCCGGTCCGAGTTCACCTAGAAGCTCCCAGTTTTTACAGATGGCTGCGGCAACTTCGAAAGAGGGATGACCGAAAAGAAAAACGACCAGGAATGACAGGCAAACAGGAAGGTACACGAGCGGCAGGGTAAAAAACTTTCTATAGGAGCCGACCGAATCATCTTGTCGAATGATCGCGTGACTGATGAGCAGATGCACCGGAACGAACAAAAAGAACGAAGCCTCATGAATCAGTACATGCACCGGCAAGGCAACCAGACTCATGGGGATGATCTTTTTGATATAGCGAGTCGGCTCCCTATTCCTGGGTGCTTCCAACAAATAGAGGTGCCAAACTAAAATCAGAAAGCCGATAGTTTCTTTGCGTCCGAACGCCCCATGGTCATATATATAAAACGGCAGGAGGGACGGCAGAAAGAGCAGGCCGATCAATACTGTCGGAGTCAACTTGTCCAGAGAACGTCCGACCGATCGTATATAGGCAACGGTGAGAATCCCGAAAATACTCCATGTCAACGACGCAATAACAATTCTTGGAGGAACCAAGGGTGAGAGCAGCCCGATCAATTCACCCGACAAACCGCGCCTTACAAAGCCCGCAGAATAATCGATGAGCCAATCGGTATAGACATAGGACCAGGCGCCGGTTTCGTTTCCGAAAAAATCTATCCGCAGCCAATAACCGAGCTGCGCCAGGACAAAAAATACGAAGATACCCAATATCAATGCCTTGATCTCGAAAACCCGGCGTTCGTTACTATCCGGAGGTGAAGTTGTCATCATCATCTCGCGTGGACTAGTATCCCGTTTCAACTTAATTTTTGTATAAAAAGATGATTTTATGTAGGGAACGGCCTCCGTGCCATCCCTTAACATCTTTCAACTCAAACCAAACCGCGCGGCTGCCGGGGGTGGGATCAGGACCCACAACCGGCAGTCGGTACCCACCCGGAGGAGAGACGATTATGCCGAAAGTCACGCTGTCAACCGAGCTGCCGGCCAGTGCCGGAAGTGTTTGGAACCTAATCGGCGGCTTCAACGCCCTACCTGATTGGCACCCGGTGATCTCGAAATCTGAGCGCTCGGACGACGGTTCCAAGCGTACTCTGCATGTGTTGGGAGGCGGATCGATCGTCGAGCAGCTCGAGACCACCGGCGAGGGGCATAGGTACAGCTATTCCGTTCTCAAAAATCCTCTACTGATGCGGAACTACCAAGGCGCCATCGCCGTCAAGCCGAACGCCGACGGCAATGGCTGCATGGTCGAGTGGTCAGGGGACTTCCAGACCACGGATGTACCCGACAACGCGGCTGTCAGGCTCATCCAGGGCATCTACCAGGTAGGTCTCGACAACCTGAGTAGGATCTTCGGGATCTGATGAAGGAAAACCAAAATACCGAATGGAAAGAGTCTTGGCGGGACGACCATCTGAAATGGGTTTGCGGTTTCGCTAATGCGCAAGGGGGCGTTCTGGAGATCGGTCGCAATGACCAGGGCCAGGTTATCGGCCTGACGGGCGCGGAAAAGCTGTTGGAGGATATGCCCAACAAGATGCGTGATCTGTTGGGCATTTTGGCCGATGTGGATCTGTTAGAGGAGGAGGGCAGGCAATACCTGCGGATTACCGTCGAGCCCTATCCCTACCCGGTCAGCTACAAGGGGGAATATCACTACCGTACCGGCAGCACCAAACAGGTCCTTAAAGGTGTGGCACTGGACCGTTTCTTGCTGAACAAGACGGGCAAGCGTTGGGACGCGGTACCGGTTCCCGGCGTCACCCTTAGTGATTTAGACGCGAACGTGCTCATCCGTTTTCGGGAACGCGCCGCCTGGAGCAAACGCCTCGGAACAGGGGTTCTCGAAGAAGACGATGCCGGCCTGATCGAGAAACTTCGCCTGACGGACGGCGTATACCTCAAACGCGCTGCCGTCCTGCTCTTTCATCCCGAACCGGATCGATTCGTGACCGGGGCCTCGATCAAGATCGGCTTTTTCGAAAACGACAGTGAGCTACGCTACCATGATGAGATTACCGGCGACCTGTTTGCCCAGGCAGACCGAACCCTGGACCTGTTACTGACCAAGTACCTCAAGGCAACCATCGGCTACGAGGGCGTGCAGCGGGTCGAAACTTGGCCCGTCCCGCAAGACGCCCTGCGCGAGGTCCTCCTGAATGCAATCGCGCACAAGGATTATGCCAGTGGTGTTCCAATTCAGATCAGTGTGTATGACGACCGAATCCTATTTTGGAACAACGGGCAGCTCCCGGAGGACTGGACCGTAGAGCGTCTGACGAGCAAACATCCTTCCCAGCCGTACAATCCGGACATTGCCAATGCTTTTTTCCGGGCCGGGATGATCGAAGCCTGGGGGCGCGGGATCGAGAAGGTCATGCAAGAATGCCGGAACGCCGGCCTTGCATTGCCGACCCTGACGTACGAAAAACTCGGACTCTGGGTCGAATTCAGCTATCCACCAATGTCGCAGCCTTCGGGGAAGACTACCCAAGAAACTACCCAAGAAACTACCCAAGAACGGATCCTGGCCTTGTTGCGGCAAGAACCCACCCTGACACGCAAGGCTCTGGTAGCACACATCGGCGTCACTGCTGACGGCATCAAATACCATCTGACAAAGCTTACGGAGAACGGCCGCATTCGCCATGTAGGTCCGACGCGTAAAGGACACTGGGAAGTGCTTGCACAAGAAGTCGAATTCAGCTATCCACCAATGTCGCAGCCTTCAGGGAAGGCTACCCAAGAAACTACCCAAGAAACTACCCAAGAAACTACCCAAGAAACTACCCAAGAAACTACCCAAGAACGGATCCTGGCCTTGTTGCGGCAAGAACCCACCCTGACACGCAAGGCTCTGGCAGCACGTATCGGTGTCACTGCTAACGGCATCAAATACCATCTGACAAAGCTTACGGAGAGCGGCCGTATTCGCCATGTAGGTCCGACGCGCAAAGGGCATTGGGAAGTGCTTGCACAGAAAGAGGAAAAATAGGACCGACTCTGCAGGTCCACAGGCAAGTTCCATCCCAATGCCATTAAGTTAAGCCGTTATTCCGGCAGGGAGTGCCGGAATCCAGGCCACAGGGATGTGAAAATTCTCTTAATTTTCAGGGTCTTCCAGTCCCGTCAATCCCTGTCAGATCGGTATCATTGCCTTAACTGAATGACATTGAGTTCCATCCGAGTTCTTACCTTTTGTAGGGCAAGTTGTAGGGCAAGCCCATCTATCGGGGAGGGCGCGCTCTGGGCCTGTTGAGGGCCTGTGAGGAAGTTTCCGTAAGCGGCGGTTGAGGCTTAGCGTACGATATTCTCTGTTCTTATGGAGAGACCCCTCGGTCAAATCCTTATGGCCAACCGGATCTCTATCCTCATGTACCACCAGGTGGGCAAGTTCGCGCCCATGCGGGAGCACCGGGCGAACTATTGTGACCACCGCCGATTCGCCGGTCAGATGGCCTTCCTGAAGGGTTTCGGCTACCGGGTATTGGACCTGGACCAAGTACTGGCGTGCGTGCGCGGCGAACGGTCGATCCCGCCTCGGGCCGTGGCGCTTACCTTCGATGACGGCTACGCAAATTTCGTAAGCCACGCCCTGCCGGTGCTCCGGCACCACGGCTTTCCGGCCACGGTCTATGCCGTCAGCGGCCGGGTGGGGGGGCAGGCGCAGTGGTTCGCCCAGGACTCGGGGCGGCCGGTTCCCGAGCTGATGAGCGCCGCCCAGCTAAGGGTAATCCAGGCTTCGGGCATAACCGTCGGCTCCCATACGGTAAGTCACCTCAAGCTCGCTGAGGCAACCCCCGAGCGCCAACACCGAGAACTGATCGACAGCAAGGCGTGTTTGGAAGACCTGCTCGGTGAGGAGGTCAAGCATCTGTGCTATCCATACGGAAGCTTCGCCCCGGACACGGTACGCGCCGCCGCTGCGAGCGGCTATCTCAGCGCCACTACCTGCCTACGAGGTCCCGCGTTACCCGGCGATCACCCCTTGGTACTCCCGCGCAAGGCCATCTCCTTCGGTGACAGCCTGATCGGCTATTTCTGGAAGCTTGTCGTCAAGAACAAGCCCAAGCCTCAGCTGCTGGAATGGCGCCGGGCGAGCCCGTAGGGCGGGTCAGGCGCGTGCGCCAAGCGCCGCGATTGCTGCGGCGGTAGGCGCGCCGTCACCCGCCAGACGGCGGCGGGTGGTAGCCCGTCGGTCGGGTCAGGCCAAGCCCCATCCCGACGCAGGAGGGAGCCTGGCCGCCACCCGACGGAGGTGACTGGCATACGGCGGATGGCGCAAGCTTATGCGCCCTACGCGGACTCATGGGTTCGGTCATGCCGCGGCGGTTTCCGTGCCGCAACGGCTTGTCGGATGTTCCAAGCGTTGCGTGTTCATCGATCCACGGCCGGGAATGACAAACATGGATATTGGGCACGGCGTGCCAGAGGCCGTTGGTTCGAGCGCCGGCTCGGCAGTGCGCGCCTTTGTCCAGCCTACCCGACTGGGCAAGCACACAGGACTTTATTGCTCAAAGTGAGGTCCGCGCGGGCCAGGAGCACGGCGGGCGCCCCATGGGTAGGTTGTGTTAAGACGCCGGCATCGGCGCCGCAGGAGATCAGCAGCCCTTTGAGCGTCGCAACGCAACAGGTCCGGTCCCCCAGACAGCGCCAAATCATTCAGGATTGCTAATGGAGAGGCGCCGACGTCTGGTGGACGAATCCCTGTGGTAAACTTACGACTCTTTTTTACCCGATGCCGATCTTGTCCCCGCCGTGGCGCGGCTCTACAGCCTACTCCTCTATCTCGCCCTGCCCTTTCTGCTGCTGCGTCTCGCCTGGCGTAGCCGTCACGCACCGGCGTACCGCAAACGCTGGGGCGAGCGGTTTGGTCTCTACGGCCAACGCCCGCTGCGGGCCCACATCTGGATCCATGCCGTTTCCGTAGGGGAGGTTCAGGCAGCCGAACCGCTCATCAAGCACTTCCTCGCGCGTTATCCGAACGCCGGCGTCATGGTCACCACCACCACACCCACCGGCTCGGAACGCCTGCGCAGTCTGTTCGAGAGTGCCGTTCGCCATGTCTATACGCCCTTTGACTTGGCGCCGATCATGAGCCGTTTCCTCGATGCGGTCGGCCCCCGGCTCGTGGTCGTCATGGAAACCGAAATCTGGCCCAACATGCTGAGTGCCTGTGAGCGCCGCGGCATTCCGGTGGTGCTGGCCAATGCCCGACTGTCCGCCCATTCCGCTCAGAGGTATGCCCGACTCGGCGGCTTCACCGGCGAGACCCTGCGACGGTTCGCGGCGATCGGTGCCCAGAGCCCCGCCGATGCGACCCGCTTCCGGGCCCTGGGGGCACCTGCCGAACGGGTACGGGTGACGGGTAACATCAAATTCGATGTCCGCCGGTCCGGCAGTTTGCTCGACCAGGCGGAGGTACTGCGCCGCCGCTGGGGGATTCGGCGTCCGGTCTGGGTGGCCGCAAGTACCCATGAGGGCGAGGAGGAGCAGGTCCTCCGCGCCCATCGAAAGATCCTGGACCGGCTATCAGGAGTCTTATTGGTCCTGGTACCACGCCATCCCGAGCGCTTCGAGCGGATCGCGGCATTAGTCGAGCGCCGGGGCTTCGCACTCGCGCGCCGATCCGCCGACGATCCCTGCGGCGAGCAGGTCTCAGTATTCCTCGGCGACACCATGGGGGAACTGCCGGCCTTTCTCGCCGCGGGAGACGCGGCCTTCATCGGGGGCAGCCTGGTTCCCACCGGCGGCCATAATCTGTTGGAGGCGGCGGCGGCAGGGGTGCCCGTCGCTGTGGGGCCCCACACCTTCAACTTCGCCCGGATTACCGAGCTGATGGTGCAGGAGGGAGCGGCGATCCGGGTGACGGACGCCCATACGCTGGCGCAATGCATGGGGGAATGGCTGGAGGATGCAACGACCAGGGCGCACGTCGGCGAGCAAGGGCGACGGGTGGTGCGAGCGAACCAGGGCGCCTTGCAGCGGCTGCTGGATCTGATTGATGGGATCTACGAAGACGACTCTGGAACAAACGGTTACTAACCGTATCGAAACCAAAGTCAGATCTTCCGGACAACGCCAAATATTCAGAATGATCCCGTTTGATCCTGGCGCTGTTCGGCGTTATTTGGTGTTGCCTGAGCGGGCGTCGTGTTGGGTTACGGCGCGTTCGACGGTGTTTGTGTTCTTCGGGATCGGCAGCGCGCCTAACCCAACCTACACCCGGAGCGAGGTCTGCGCGGGGGGTCATGTGGGTGTAGGATGCGGTGAGCGCTTGCCTATAGCCCCAGGAACGCTTGCCTGTGCCGGCCTACCTGCCCCGCAGGGATGAGACAAGCTCGGCAGACAAACGGCAGGCGGCGAACCGCATCAAAGCCATCCTGAATGATTCGGCATGGTCTGAAGGATTTGACTTCGCTCTATCCGCGGATTACACGGATTTTCGCAGATTAAAAACGAAACAATCCGTGAGGGACTGCGACATCCGTGGATAGAAAAGATCATGTGATCTTTTGCGACCGATTTGCGTTCATTGGCGTTCATTTGCGGCAAAAATCTAACGGCATTGATCTTCAAATAGGCTCAGACGATGCAATGGGAAACTGTCATCGGGCTGGAGATCCACACCCAGCTCGCGACCAGGTCGAAAATCTTTTCCGGCGCGCCGACTGATTTCGGTGCCGCGCCGAACACCCGGGCCTGTGCGGTGGACCTGGGATTGCCCGGCGTGCTGCCGGTGCTCAATGAAGAGGCCGTGACCCTGGCGGTTCGCTTCGGCAAGGCCATCGAGGCCGAGATCGCGGAGCGCTCCATCTTCGCACGCAAGAATTATTTCTACCCGGACCTGCCCAAGGGCTATCAGATCAGCCAGTACGAGCTGCCGGTGGTCGGTAAGGGGCGGGTGCGGATCCTACTGGACGATGGTGCGATCAAGGAGATCGGTGTCACCCGTGCCCATCTGGAAGAGGACGCCGGCAAGTCGCTGCATGAGGACTTCCACGGCCTGACCGGCATCGACCTGAATCGGGCCGGTACCCCGCTGTTGGAGATCGTCTCCGAGCCGGATATGCGCTCACCGGAAGAGGCGGTGGCCTATACCCGGAAGATCCACCAGATCGTGCGCTGGATCGGCGTCAGCGACGGCAATATGCAGGAGGGCTCCTTTCGGGTAGACGCCAATGTCTCGGTACGCCCCCAGGGCGAGGCGAAATTGGGCACCCGTACCGAGATCAAGAACATCAACTCCTTCCGCTTTCTGGAACGTGCCATCCGCTTCGAGGTCGAGCGCCAGATCGATGTCATCGAAGGCGGTGGCCAGGTGGTGCAGGAGACCCGGCTCTATGATGCGGATCAGGGCGAGACCCGCTCCATGCGCACCAAGGAGGAGGCGAACGATTACCGCTATTTCCCGGACCCGGACCTGTTGCCCTTGGTCATCGATGCCGATTTCATCGAGCGGGCGACGCAGGCGATGCCGGAGCTCCCGGACGCCAGGCGCCGGCGGTTCCGGGACCAGTACGGCCTATCCGATTACGACGCCGACCTGCTCACCTTGAATCGGGAGCTGGGGGATTACTATGAGCGCGTCGCCGAGGACACGGGTGATCCCAAGCTGGCGGCCAATTGGATCAACGGCGAGCTGGCCGCGGCCCTGAACAAGGCCGGCCTGGAGATCGGCGTAAGCCCGGTCAGTGCCCCAATGCTGGCGGGGCTGATCAAACGCATTCAGGACCAGACGATCTCCGGTAAGCTCGCCAAACAGGTGTTCGAGGCCATCTGGAACGGCGAAGGCGATGCGGACACAGTCATTGCGGCTCGGGGCCTTAAGCAGATCACCGACGCCGGGGCCATCGAGGCGGTGATCGAGGGCATCCTGGCAACCAACCCGGCGCAGGTGGAGCAGTACCGCGGCGGCAAGGAGAAGGTGTTCGGTTTCTTCGTCGGCCAGGTCATGCAGGCCACCAAGGGCAAGGCCAATCCCCAACAGGTCAATGCGCTGCTGAAAGAGAAGCTCAGGGCCTGAGCGAATCGGTAGCGGTAAATTTTTAAGTGGTCGAGTACAGAAGTTCATTAACCACTCCCAGTTTCTTTTTGGATCCCCTCTCCCCGACCCTCTCCCAGGAGGGAGAGGGAACAAAACGCGTAGGTTGGGCAAAGCCGCCAGCCTGTCTGCGTGCGGAATGCACTGGCCGCGGACGGCGGCGTGCCCAACACACCATTCAAACCTTAACCACCACCGAGCGAATCTTATCAGGGTAGACTGCCTGCCGCTTCAATAAGGCCGAGGAGGGGGTTATTTCGGAAACAGCTGCGGAAACTCCTCGATCAGGATTTCCGCAACCGCACGGTTTCCCCCAGGGCCGAGGTGGGCATTTCCTTTCCAGTATATCTCGCTTGCCGTCAGCCCTCTCGCGTGGAAACGGGGGGTAAGATCGACGAAGCGGATGCCCTGATCGTCCAGAAAATCACGCACTTCCCGATAGTGCTCCGTATTTAACCCGTCCCCTCTCCAGGGATCATCCAGTGGTCCCACTGGAATCAACACGACGATGAGCGGTAGGTCGTTGCGTTCGGCGAAATCACGAAAATCGAGCAGTGCGGATTTATTCTCCTGCGCCATGGGATTATCGGAAAACCAGGAGCCTTTTTCACTCGTAGCCAGGCACATGAGGGCATAGATGTCCCCTAAACCCCATCGATTCTTGCACATGAGAGCATAGCGGTTCCTAAACCCAGGCGTGATGAGCGCGGCGGCATCGGGTTGCCCTATCTCGGCTACCTGTTTCCTTAACGACTTTATCAGATTTACCGTTAACGAATAGCGCTTCAGGACATCCTTGATCCGCTTCCCCCGAGCGGCCGAGCTTCTCTCTGCATGTCGCTTCAGTCTACGGGCGACTTGCTGCGCCAATTCCTGGTCCGTGTGCCGTACCAATCGGTAATTTTTATCAATGGATACGCTATTGACCAGCCAACCGTCGATGACCGTCGAGTGTGGGTGAGCATAGTCGTTAGCAACATCGTTCCAGTAATAGAAGACGAAGAGTGCTTGCGGCAGGTGGCCGATTTGTTCGGCGATTTCGATGAACTTTTGGTACTGGTGGCGCTGGCCAGTATGGGTAACCCCACACTTCAATATACGAACACCGGTCGTTTTTTCGATGAGGGTGCCGAATTTTTCCCCGAACGGCGTATACCCCCAGGTGAAGCTGTCTCCCGCGAAGTAAACATAGGAATCGTACCGAGTATGCTCCCTATCGAAGCAACCGATGGAGTTCGACCATATGGGGTAGGTGACACCCTCTACCCAGTGGTATGCCTGCCTGTTTGTCCCGATATCGAACCCGCGTTGAGGGTGTTTAACGAAGTAATGCCTGGGATAGCGATTGCGACCCGCAACCTCCGGCCGCGAATCCCGGCGGTATTCCTTGAGCTGAGATACATACCTGGCCGGCAGAAGCCAGAATGAGATGGTATCAAACGCCAGAACGAGCACCAGAAAAATCAGAATGTTAATGAATAAGGTTTTCATCCTACAGTTCCCAATGCCATTTATACTCATCCAATTGACAAGTTGCTGCCGGCTTCCAGTCGCCGGCTGCCGATCGCCGAGCGTCCGCTACGCGGATCCTCGGGGCGTCTCCCTATGGGCATCCCGGAATGATTGGAACACGGGCGATTCGCCTCAGGTGTTTGGTTGCTCCGTCGGCCGGATCATGAAGGCCACCAAGGGCAAGGCCAATCCCCAACAGGTCAATGCACTGCTGAAAGAGAAGCTCAGGGCATGAGCGAATCCCGTCAGGGTAGACTGCCTGCCGCTTCAATAATGAGGCTGAGAGCCTGTCTAAAAAAGAGCCGTAGGCCATGGTAGGCAGTCGGCTGGGTTGAGGAACGAAACCCAGCTTTTACGGACCGGCCTACCAGCTTAAAATCTTAGAAGCTGTCTGGTTAAAACGGATCCTAGCATCGTGTTGCGTTACGCCCTGTTGTTCCCCCAGGCGTTTTCGCGCGCGGCTTAACGCAACTATACACTTAAGGCGAGGTCCGCGCGTGAGACCGCGCGGGGGATAATGTGGGTGTGGGTTGCGTTAAGACGCTGGCACTGGCCTAGCCGTAGACCAACGAGCCGTTGGGCGTCGAACGCAACACGTCAAACTTGACAGCGCCAAATAACTCAGGATTGCTTAAGGACGGGTTATTTTGAAAACAGCTGCGGAAACTCCTCGATCAGGATTTCCGCAACCGCACGGTTTCCGGCAGGGTTGAGGTGGGGATCTTCTTTCCAGTATAGGTCGCTTGCCGTCAACCCTCTCGCGCGGAAACGGAGGGTAAGATCGACGAAGCGGATACCCTTATCGTCCAGAAAATCACGCACTTCCCGATAGTGCTCCGTATTTAACCCATCCCCTCCCCGGGGGTCATCCCCTGGTCCCACCGGCATTAACGCGACGACGAGCGGTAGGTCGTTGCGTTGGGCGAAATCGCGAAAATCGAGCAGTGCGGATTTATTCTCCCGCGCTATGGGATTATCGGAAAACCAGAAGCCTTCTTCACTCGGAGCCAGGCACATGAGGGCATAGATGTCCCTATTCGAAACCTTTGCCCGGCACAGGTGGGTATGGATGTTCCTGAGCACAGGCGTAGTGCTCGGGGCGGCGTCGGGTTGCCCTATCTTGGCCACCTGTTTCGCTAGCGAATTTATCAGGTTTACCGTTAACGAATAGCGCATCAAGACGTTCAGAATCCGCCGCCTCCAAGTGACCGGTTTTTCCTCCGCATGTCGCTTCAGGTTAAGGACGATTTTCTGCGCCAATTCCTGGTCCGTATGCCGTGTCAATCGGTAATCTTTATCAATAGAGATGTTATTGACCTGCCAACCGTCGATGACCGTCGAGTGCGGATGAACATGGTCGTTGGCAACATCGTTCCAGTGATAGAAGACAAAGAGTGCTTGCGGCAGGTGGCCGATTTGTTGGACGATTTCGATGAACTTTTGGTGTTGGTGGCGCTGACCGGTATGGGTAACCCCGCACTTCAATATACGGACACCGGTCATTTTTTCGATGAGCGTGCCGAATTTTTCCTCGAACGGCGTATACCCCCAGGTGAGACTGTCTCCCGCGAAGTAAACGTAGGGATCGTACCGAGTATACTCCCTATCGAAGCAACCGATGGAGTTCGACCATATGGGGTAGGTGACACCCTCTACCCAGTGGTATGTCTGCCTGTTGGTCCCGATATCGAACCCGCGTTGAGGGTGTTTGACGAAGTAATCCTTAGGATAACGGTAGCGACCCGCAACCTTCGGCTGCGGATCCCGGCGGTATTGACTGAACTGAAACCCATATCCGGTCGGCAGGAGCCAGAATGAGATGATGTCAAACGCCAGAACGGGTACCACCAGAAAAATCAGAATTTTAATGAATAAGGTTTTCATTTTTGGACAAGCCCTCCGGCAGGGGGATATGATTTTAACCGTCAGACCCGTTGCGGGACACCGTTCGGTGCCCTGTCTGCTCTTCGGCCCCGGCAAGAGGCGTTCGCTGATTTGAGGCTAAAGTACCAAGACCTCCCTAATATCATCAGTCTGTTGCGGCTGCTTGCCGTAATGCCGGTCCTGTACCTGCTGCTCGAGCGGGAGTTCGGCTGGGCATTGCTCCTGTTTGCGGCAGCGGGGTTTTCGGACGGGCTCGATGGTTTCCTGGCCAAGCATTACGGTTGGCAGAGTCGCCTCGGCGGCATTCTCGATCCCCTTGCGGACAAGATCCTGTTGGTGGCCTGTTTCCTGGTGCTCGGGGCCTTGGCGCTCATCCCCGCGTGGCTGGTGTCGGCGGTGCTGTTCCGGGACCTGCTGATCGTCGGGGGGGCCGTGCTCTACAACTACCGGGTCGAGGAAGTAGAGGCGGCCCCGACGCTGATGAGCAAGCTGAACACGGTGCTCCAGATCCTGTTGATCGTGCTGGTGATCACGGACGCCGGGCCCATGCCCCTGCCGGGATGGGTCATCCGGACGCTGATCTGGATCTGTCTTACCACCGTGGTCGTCAGCGGTAGCCAGTATGTCTGGATCTGGTCGCGTAAGGCAGCGCAGAAGGGCTGGAAAGAGAATTGACGGGGCAGCGGGATTACGACTTGCGGGCCCCGATGATCTGTCGTATCAGCCACCGCGTCGGGCGGCATTTCCTGCGCAGGCTCTCGCGGTCGATCTCTTCCAGAAGTCCCATCAGGTAGCTCGGTTCCCGTGGACAGCGACGCATGATGTAGGCGACCGCGTCCGGGCCGAGCTCAAGGCCCCGGCGCTTGGCCGACTCCTTAAGTAAGTGCTCGCAATCGTCCTCGGGCAAGGGGAGCAGCCGGTAGCCTGGCCCCCAGCCCAGACGCGAGCGCAGATCAGGAAGGGTCAGGGGCAATTCTGAGACAGGAGTGTAGGCGCTCACCAACAGGCATCGGCCGGATTCGCGTAGGCGGTTGTAGAGGTCGAACAGGCCCTGTTCCCAAGTCGCATCCCCGGCGATGGCCTGGATGTCGTCCAGGGCGACCAGATCCCAAAGCTCCAGGTTATCGAGTACGGATGGGGCCAACTCCCCATGCTCCAGGGGCACATAGATGGCCGAGCGATCGCCCTGCGCTACCTGCCGGCAGGCGGCTTGTAACAGGTGGGTCTTGCCGCTGCCGGCGGTGCCGAATAGATACAAGAAGTTGTCTCCGCTCCTCGCGGCCCAGGCCGTGACCGCGGCGACGGCCTCGGCGTTGGGACCGGCCACGAAAGCGGCGAAATCCGCTTCCGGCCGCAGCTGGACGGGGAGGGGAATCTGGTGCATCCGGGATCCGGATCAACCGACCCCATCCAAGGCCAAGGCGGTGCGGGCGAGGCGTTTGCCCAACGCCTGGCACAGGTGTCTTTCCGCGTCGGTCAGGGGCAGATTGCTCTCACTGCCGGCCAGGTGGGAGGGGCCGTAGGGGGTCCCGCCGCTGCTGGTCCGCAGCAACTCCGTCTCGCTGTAGGGCAGCCCGACCAACAGCATTCCGTGGTGCAGCAGGGGCAACATCATGGACAGCAGGGTCGTCTCCTGCCCGCCGTGGAGGCTGGCGGTGGAGGTGAATACCCCGGCCGGCTTCCCGATCAGGGTTCCCGCCATCCACAAGGAGCTGGTGCCATCGAGGAAGTACTTCATGGGCGCGGCCATATTGCCGTAGCGGGTCGGGCTACCGAGGGCAAGTCCCGCGCAATCCCGCAGGTCTTCCAGCTCGGCATAGGGGGGGCCTGCGTCCGGAATCTTGTCCTGGGTGGACTCGCATAGGGTGGAGACGGCGGGGACGGTGCGCAGTCGGGCTTCGATGCCCGGTATCTCTTCCGTGCCGCGGGCAATCTGACGCGCCATTTCCGCCGTAGCGCCGTAGCGGCTGTAGTACAAAATCAGTATGTAGGGCATGGTTGGTCCTCAGTGGAGAATGACCGATTCGGCACGCCGGGCGCCGAAGTAGTACGTGCGCAGATGCGCTCGGGTGCTGTCTGCATGCGAGACACACAGGCCGCGCGGGGGTAATGTAGGTGTAGGTTGCGTAAGACGCCGGCACTGACCTGGCAGACGATCAGTGAGCCTTTGAGCGTCGCAACGCAACACGTCAAACCCTGTCCCGACGCAGGAGGGATCTTTTCCCTCCGGACAACGCCAAATCATTCAGGATTGCTTTGATGCGGTTCGCGCCTCCTCGTGGTGCCATCCTGTATGACCTACCGCGCTCACCGCATCCTACAGGATATCGAGCACGGCCTCCGGTGGACGGCCCAGGGCGGCCTTATCCTCCGTGACGACGATTGGGCGCTCGATCAGCTTCGGGTGGGCGACCATGGCCGCGATCAGGGCGTTCCGGGACAGCTCCGGGTTCGCCAGCGCGTGCTCCTGGTACGCCTTTTCCTGCTTGCGCATGAGCTCACGAGGCTCCAGGCCCAACATATCCAGCAGACGTTCCAGCGTTGCAGTATCCGGGGGGGTCTTGAGGTACTCCAGGATCCGGGGCTCGAGGCCCTGGTCCCGAAGCAGCTCCAAGGTCCGGCGGGATTTGCTGCAGCGTGGATTATGGTAGATGGTGATGGTCATGAAAGCCCTCGATCGCGGCGGGGCGGACATCGCCCCTTGAATACTGCTATTGTAAGCCACGGTCGGAAAACTCCAAATAAGGTGAAGGAGGTCGGCGTTTATGAGTGAACAGGCATCTGACAAACGCGTATGTTTTCGTTGTCTGGTGGCGGGTCGGGTGCAAGGGGTTTTTTTCCGCGCCGCCGCCCGCGAGCAGGCCCAACGGCTGGGGCTGACGGGTTATGCGCGCAACCTGTCGGATGGCCGGGTAGAGGTCCTCGTCTGTGGCGAGCCGGACTTGGTGGGCCAACTGCGCGAGTGGTTGCGCGTCGGTCCGCCCACGGCCGAAGTCACGGGTGTCGCCTGCGAGCCGGGGGCCTTCCCGCACTTGAGTGGATTCGATATTCACTAGCCGTCTGCGTTTTCCGGATGCCGTCAGCGAACGTGGGCGCAAATACTTAGGTTTACTGCAGGCGGCGGTGGAACTGGGCAACCGCGGTGTTATGCTGTACGCCGTCAATCGGCCCGAGGGTCAGTGCTTTGCCCCGGCCTGGTCGATCGATCCCGCTTACACCGAGCGTTTAACCGCAGCGGCGGAGGCTGGCGTCGAAGTGCTCGCCGTGCGCATCAGGCACACGGAAACCCACCTGGAGGTCGGCGAGGGGTTGCCGGTGGATCTTACAATGCCGAATCTGCAATGACACTCAGTGAGCTTCGTTACATCGTGGCGGTGGCGAGAGAGCGCCATTTCGGACGTGCCGCGGAGGCCTGCTTTGTCAGCCAGCCGACCTTGAGTGTGGCGGTCAAAAAGCTGGAGGACGAGCTCGGGGTGAGTCTATTCGAGCGTGGTACGGGGGAGGTGACCGTCACCACCGTCGGTCAGCAGATCGTCGAGCAGGCCCAACGGGTATTGGAGGAAGCGGATGGAATCAAGCACTTGGCCCGACATGGAAAGAATCCGCTTGCCGGTATCTTGCGTCTGGGTGCCATCTATACCATTGGTCCCTATTTGCTGCCCCGGTTGATTCCCTGGATATCGGAACAGGCACCGGAAATGCCTCTGATGATCGAGGAGAACTTCACGTCCGTGTTGAGCGAACGCCTCAAGCGCGGGGATCTGGATGTCATCGTTATCTCGCTGCCCTTCAATGAGCCGGGGGTACTGACGAGGCCCATTTACGACGAATCCTTCATCGTGCTATTGCCGGGCAGTCATCCCTGGTCCGGACAAGCGTCGGTAGATGTCGATCAGCTCGGCAACGAGGATGTGCTGCTGCTCGGACCGGGGCATTGCTTCCGGGACCAGGTACTCGAGGTCTGCCCGAACTGCATCAGATCCACCGCGGGCGGCAACAGCCTGCAACGTGGGCTCGAAGGAGGCTCCCTGGAGACCATCCGCTGCATGGTGGCCAGCGGGGTTGGGATAACGGTGCTGCCCTGTAGCGCCGTCGCGGAGGACCGGTTCGTGGAGCCTTTGGTACGTGGCCTGCCCTTTGCCGGAAAGGCCCCGCGCCGCCGGGTGGCCCTGGCCTGGCGCAAATCGTTTTCGCGCCTGGAGGCGGTTGATGTGCTCGCGCGCGCCATCCGCGGGGCGGACCTTCCCTGTGTCTCGTATCTGGACTCGGCTTAAGGGAACCTTGAAAAATTGCTTCCCGGCAATTTTTCAAGCCGCGCAGATGGATCGATGGGCACGCTTCGCGTTGTGCATCCTCACGAACAGCCGCAGTGCGGAAACTGCCACGGAATGATCGAAACCTTGCGCTCAGTTTGATAAACGCTTGCTTTGCCCATCCTACTCGACTCGCTTCCAGCCACGTCCGGTCTCCCAAACAGCGCCGAATCGTTCAGGATTGCCCCTCACCGGATGGAGCGGTAGATCTCGCGCCGACCGTATTTGCTCAGCACCAGTTGCCAGAGTTGGCCCTGGCGGGAGCGGAAGTAGCCGGCACAGGCGTTCAGGTAGAACTTGAACATGCGATAGAAACGCTCGTCGTACCTGTCGGCGAACCGCGGCCAGGCGAGGTCGAAGTTCTTCCACCAAGCCATGAGCGTAGCGTCATAGTCCTGGCCGAAGTTGTGCCAATCCTCGAGGACGAAGTCGTGCTCGATGGCCTTGCTGACCTCCTGGAGCGAGGGGACGTGGCCGTTGGGAAAGATGTACTTGTCGATCCAGGGGTTCGGGGCGCGCGGGTGATCGTAGTCACCGATGGTGTGAAGTAGGAATAACCCATCTGCCACCATCACCCGCCCGATGGTCGCGAAATAGGCCGGGTAGTTCTTGGGGCCTACGTGTTCGAACATGCCCACGGAGACGACCTTGTCGAAGCGGCCCCTAAGGTCCCTGTAGTCCATCAGCTCGATGCTGACCGGCAGACCAACACAACGCGTTTGGGCAAAGCGTTGCTGTTCCTTCGAGACTGTAATGCCGGTTACCTCTACCCCGTAGTTCTGCGCCGCAAATCGGGCCAGTCCCCCCCAACCGCAACCGATGTCCAGCAGCCGCTCGCCGGATTCCAGCTCCAGCTTGTCGCAGATGAGGCGAAGCTTGGCGAGCTGGGCCTGCTCCAGATCCGCAGCGTCCTTCCAATAACCACAGCTGTAGCTCATGGTCGGGTCCAGCATGGCCGCATAGACATCGTTGCCGATGTCATAATGGTGTTCCCCGACCTGGAAGGCGCGCTTGCGTGATTGAGGGTTGAACAGAAAATTACGCAGGAATGCCCCTAAGAACCGGAGCTTACCGAAGCCCTTTATCGTGTTGAGGCGGGCGCTCAGCAGCTTGTAGAGGGTCTCGTCCAGACGCTCGCTGTCCCAGGCGTTGTCCATATAAGCCTCGCCGAAACCGAGGGAGCCCTGACGTAGAACCCGGTCATAGAGTGCCGGGTCGCGTACCTGAATATCCCAAGGCCGGCTGCCGTTGAGCTGCACGTCGGCTAATTCCAGCAGCCGAATCAGGACCTCGGGTGCCTCCCGGTCTTCTGGTTTGGGGCCATGGTTGGTCCCCATCGCCGTATCCTGTGCCAAAGCCATCCGAATGTTCCCGGTTTGCGATAGGTATCCGTCACATATAGTCTGCCGTGGTACAGATCTCTCGTATCTTCTGACGGCACTGCGCCGAAAGGCCGCGCTCTTCCGCTTCACCTTCCGGCCTGGGATTAGGTTTCTATATACCCGAGAAATCTGTCGGCTCCATGCTCATCCCGGGCTCATTCCGGAAAGACTTTACGGAAGGGCTTTACCGTGACCTCCGTGAAAACTCCGGCGGTGACATAAGGATCGGCGGCGGCCCAGGCATGAGCGGCCTCGAGGTCGGGAAACTCGGCCACGATCAGCGAGCCGGTAAATCCGGCGCTTCCCGGATCTTCGCTGTCGATAGCCGGGTGTGGACCCGCCAGCAGCAATCTGCCCGCGTCCTGCAGCTGCCGCACCCGATCCAGGTGCGCCGGACGCGCCTTGAGCCGGTCGTTCAGGCTGTCCGCCTTGTCCTTAGCAAGGATGGCGTAATACATGTTAGTGGGTCTCCTCCGAGGCCGCGGAATCTGAAATATGCCGGGCCAAATAGAATGCCTGGGCAACCACGAAGACAATCGTCAGCCCCATCATACCGAAGAGCTTGAAGTTAACCCAAGTCTCCTCCCGTGACTGGGCCACCATGCACAGCTCGAGCAGCTCCTTGGAAGATACCTCGCTGCAGGCAGCAAGATCGACCTCCAGCTGACCGGCAGCCGCGACGAGTGCCTGCTCGGCGGTGAAGAATTGCCCGGCCACATATAGATTCGCCAACCCGGCGATGATGAAAAAGATGGACCAGGCCAGATTCAGGCGGCGCCAAATGTGACGCGGCATCTTAACCGCCTGGCCCAGCATGCGCTCGATGAGCGGACGCTCACCAATGAAGTGGCTGCCGAGGAAGACGGCCGCGAACAACCAGTTGACGATAGACGGCTTCCACATGATGAAGGTACGGTCCTGCAAAAAGATGGTGAGCCCTCCGAAAACCATGAGCAGGCCGAGCGTGACCAGGTGCATGGTCTCGGTACGGCGGTGCTTGAGCCGGAACCAACCCACTTGGACCGCTGAGGCGACAATCGCTACTGCCGTAGCCACGTAGATGTCGTAGACTTTGTAGGCAATAAAAAAGAGCAGGACCGGAAAGAAGTCGATCAGGAATTTCATGCGTGTTCTGACTACTGACACTCGGAGCACAAAGTGCGGAAAGTAATTGGCCTGGTAGTGGTAAATCTGTAACTGATAGAGGGTAGGTCGGACCGCTGTGCGGATCGATGGACTGAAGTCTTTTGGGACTATCAAGCACTCTATCAGTTAAAAATTTACCACTACCCCTCATTTAACTGGTTCCAGTTAATGCAGCACACGCCGCCCACAACATTGTTGGTAGAAGCGTTGCATCAGATCCCGGACCTGGGATGGATAATTCAATGCGTCCATCTGCTCCATTCCCTCACGAAAGAAGGTGGGTGCCTCCTCAGGTAGGTACTCGATGACGGACTCGAAGGCCTCCTCCATCAGCGCCGGTTGATGGCTACGCGTCGCCACGATGGCCCGATTGAGCAGCAGGACCCGCCACGGGCGGGACGAGTCCGCGGAGGTCGTGTGCTGAGAGATTCGGGGGTCGACTGCATTGACGACCTCCGTGAGCAGGCCGTAAAGCTGCTCCAACTCGGATGGTCGCATCAGACGATTGGCCAGATGTGCCGCGCCGTTGACCACTGGCTCGAGGTAGCCAAGCTCTCCACCGCGGCGGGCTATCCAGCAGGCAAGCGGCAGTGCCAGCTCCTCAATAGCGCGGGCCTTTGGTGGCGCTAACAGAGTACCGGCGAGGGCTGCCAGGCGGGCCAACAGGTCGATGCCGTAGTTACCCAGGGAGTGGAGGTCCGCCGACGCCGGTGGAGTGAATCCATCCATCGCTACCTGATCCGGTGCGCCGTCCTCGAGTCGCCGTAGGTGATCGAAGAGATCGCTCAGGGCCTTCAACAGGACCCGTGGATCGGGATCTGCTTCGCCATTCCGGTCCTCGAGTACCTCGGTGAGCGCCTCCGAGTATATGCGGAGCGCTTCGGCGATATAGGCGATGTCGACCGGCGGTAACATAAGACTACTGATTTTAACAGCAGGCTTGGGCGCCGTCTGCCCATCTCGACAAGCGTTCCAAGCTGGTGTTCTAAGCTTGTCGTTTCTGATCTATAGGGTGCCTTGAAAACCCCATGACAGGGAATTTTCAAGTTGCCTATACTCGGCAGCAACAAAACTAGAACACCACCGGTTGAATAATTACGTTGCATTCCCTGCGTCCCAGCGGTTAATCAAAAGTCTCGCCGTGGTCGTGTTGAAATGGTCGGTGAAGGTTATACTTTCCCCCATGGAATTGATTCTGACCGTTGTCCGCTATCAAGATCGCCCTGCACAGTCGACGCCGACCGCGAGGATCGGCATCACCGGCGGGACCATCGGGCGCAACCCGGATAATGAGCTGGCGCTTGCAGACCCCGAGCGTTGGGTAGGGCGACAGCACGCCAGAATCAGCTTTCGCGAGGGTGCCTTCTTTCTGACGGATACCAGCAAGAACGGGACCTTCGTCAACAACGCCGCGGAACCGTTCCGTGAGGGTCAGGAGGTCGAGCTTCATGACGGTGACGTGCTGAGCATCGGTGCCTATGAAATCCGCGTCTCCCAGGAGGTTTCTCAACCGCAACCTGTCGCTTCGATCGACCCCCTTGCCGGCGGTAGGCCCGAATTCGAGTCCTATGCGCAGACCCCGTCCGGCGGCGCTGTGCCTGATATCATGGATCTGGTCGGAGAGACATCGGCAGCAAGCGATCCGTTCTCCCCCCCAGCGGCAAGCCAGGAAGCATCCGCAGGGCCTGACGACTGGCTGATGTCGGCGCCCTCGGAAGAGGGGCACCGGACGCTTAGGCCCGAGCGCGAGTCTTCCAGGGCCCCGGCTGCGGCGACGGAGCCGGATCATACCCCCGACTGGAACGCCTCCTACAGTCCGCCCGAAGCAGTTCCGGAGGACTATGACATCTGGGCGGATGCATCGCGCCCGCAACCCGGAGAACAGGACCTACCGACCGGCGGCCCCGAGTCTCCATCTGTCCCAGCCGTTTCGGACCCGGTCCTCCCCGTCGGTGGTCCCGAGTCTTCATCTGCACCAACCGCTCCAGAGCCGGTCCTCCATGTTGGTGACCCCGAGTCTCCGTCTACTCCAGCCACTCCAGACCCGCTTCCGTTTGAGGAGCAAAAAGAGTGGAACTTACCGACCGGTGGTCCTGAGCCTCCGATTGCCTCAGCCGTTTCGGACCCGGCTTCTCGCCTCGGTGGCCCCGAGTCTTCACCTGCACCAACCGCTCCGAAGCCGGCCCTCCATACCGGTAGCCCTGAGTTTCCGACTGCCTCGATCGCTCCGAACCCGGCCCCACGCGAGGGGCAACCGGTACCGACCCCTCCCTCGGGTGAAAGGACCCAAGAAACACGATCAGCGCCTACCATAGCCGGCGAGACGGATGCGCTCCAGGCCTTTCTCACGGGATTGGACACCGGAGAACTACCGGCCGATCGGCAGGCCCAAGCCGAACTTATGCGGACCACGGGGTTGCTCTTGCGGGCGATGACCGAGGGGCTGATGCGGGTCCTGATGGGTCGGGCCAGCTTCAAGAACGAGCTACGTCTGGAGATGACCAGGATCCAGGCGACAGAAAACAATCCCTTCAAGTTCTCGGTCGACCCAAGAGACGCCCTCGCTCACTTGCTGTTTCGACCGAGCCGTGGTTTCTTGCCGCCCCTGGAAGCGACCCGTGAGGCCTTCGACGACATCCAGTGCCACGAGATGGCACTCGTCGCCGGTCTCCGCGCGGCGCTCCATGCGCTGTTGAAACGCCTGGACCCGACGGAATTGGAAAAACGGTTTCGCGACCCTTCCTTCATCGACAACCTGATGCCGATGGCCCGCAAGGCAAAGTATTGGGACCTTTTCACTGAAACCTACCAGGCGATTGCGGCGGATGCGGCCGACGATTTCATGAACCTGTTCAGAGACGCCTTCACCCGTGCCTACGAAGATCAGGCAGCGCGCCTCAGACAGGCCAGGCCCCACGACAAAACATCGCCTTAGGGATCGACGCGAATGTTCCCGTGGGTACGAACCATCCAATTCGCGTGATTCGCAGTTTATGCTGCCTTTTCCAAGGGCCAAGCCATGCCCCTCAGCCAACGGAACCGAAGCCTCTCGGTCACCACCCCCCTTGGCGAAGACGTTCTGCTCCTGCGTTCCATGAGTGGCCGCGAGCGCCTGAGCACCCTGTTCGAGTACCAACTGGAGCTCATCAGCAAGTCCATGAATATCAAGCACGAAGACCTGCTCGGCCAACCCGTCACCGTGCGGCTGGAGCAATCCTGAATTATTTGGCGTTGTCTGGTGGGAAAAGATCCCTCCTGCGTCGGGACAAGTTTGACGTGTTGCGTTCGACGCACCAAGGCTTGCTGATCGTCTGCCAAGTCAGTGCCGACGTCTTAACGCAACCTACACCCATATTACCCCTGCGCTGCCGGTCCGCGCCGACCTCGCGTCGGGTGTAGGTTGGGTTAGGCGCACGGAGAAACGCCGCGGAGGGCACGGTGTCGAACGCGCCGTAACCCAACACGTCCGGTCCTCCAGGCCGCGCCAAATAATTCAGGAACTCGATTCGCACCTCTAGACGACCCCAAGCCGCACCCCCATGCGGCGCTGGAAATCTACGACCATCCGGGCGGCTACCGGCAACGCGATGCCGGCAGGAGCCGGTGCGGGTCCGCCTGGAGGAGCTGCACGCAGGCTACGAGACCCTACAGGGTACCGGCAGTGCCCGCGGGCTTGCCACCGGGGCGCTCTTTACACTGACCACGTATCCCCGTCAAGACCAGAGGGCACCTTGAAAAATACCGTTGCGGCTGGGGTTCGAGTTAAACTCTCAGCCATCCGACCTAGGAACCACAGGCGAGCAAACCTCTGGGCCAGTGTAGCTTCTTCGACCAAGAAAACCGGTTACAGGGCATCAGCCAGCTGGGCGACCCACTGGAGCGGCTGGTCGCGGCGATCCCGTGGGAGATCTTTCGTCCCCTGCTGGAGCCGGTCCACGAACGGGAACGCAAATCCAATGCGGGTCGCAAACCGTTCGATGTCCTGTTGATGTTCAAGATCCTGATCCTGCGGACACTCTATAACTTGGCGGATGAACAGGTCGAGTATCAAATTCGGGATCGGCTTTCATTCGCGCGCTTTCTTGGTTTAGGCCTCGAGGATGCGGTTGCGGATGCCACCACAGTCTGGCGCTTTCGCGAACGCTTGAAAGCATTGGGATTGCTGAAGACCTTGTTTCATCGCGTTGACGACTTTCTGGCCACGGCGGGTTTCCAGGCCAGGCACGGACAGCTCATCGATGCCACCATCGTCCCGGTGCCCATTCAACGCAACCACCGCGAAGAAAACCGGCGAATCAAGGAAGGCGAAGTTGCGGCCGATTGGAGCGGGGCCAAGCGGGCGCAGAAAGACGTGGCGGGACGCTGGACGGGAAAGCGGGGCAAACAGTCCTTCGGCGACAAAAACCACCTCGGTGTCGATGCCGAACACAAGCTCATCCGTACCTTCGAAGCCACGCCGGCTAACGTGCCTGACAGCCGCGTCCTCGACGCCCTCCTCGACCCCGACAACGAAGATCCGGGCGTCTGGGCCGACAGTGCCTACCGCAGTGAGGAAACGGAACGGGTGCTAGAGGACGCCGGCTACGACAGCCACATCAACGAAAAAGGACACCGTGCCCACCCGCTCAGTGACGAGCAGCAAGCCAACCATCGCAAACGTTCCAAGATCCGCTCCCGTGTCGAACACATCTTCGGCGTTCAGGAAAACAGCATGAAAGGGAAATTCATCCGCACCATCGGATTTGGCTCGTGCCGAAGTCAAGATCGGCCTCATGAACCTGACCTATAACCTCATGCGTTACCTCCAGCTCACCAAAGGCCGACTGAACAAGGCCGCCGCTTATGCCCGTAACGCCATCCCCGAATACTGGATCCTGAGCCTGCGCGACCGCCGTTTGGAGGTCTACCGCAGACCGAGCCATGGCGCCTACGCCGAACGTACTCTGCTCACCGCGGGCAAGACCATTTCCCTCCTGACGGCGCTGGCGCTGCGGGTCGAAATCGCGGCCCTGTTGCCTTGAGCATCGGGTCCTTTAGAGCTGGTCGGGCTTAATACCTCAGGCTCGAATGACTGCACCGGTGCGCCCGTCGCGGATGGTGGATGGACGGGCGCGGGTCCCGCAGTGGCCGGCCAGAACGAGATCCACCTGGTGGCCAAGGGTCAACCGCACCTGGAGGGGAGTACGCGCCGGCGGACGGTCGCTGATGTTCGCGCTGGTGGATACCAGGGCGCTGCCGGCAGTCGCGCACAGGGCCGCGGCGATGGGGTGGGCAGTGACCCGCACGGCGAGAGTTGCATGCCGCCCCCGGAGCCAGTCCGGCATGCCGGCACGGGCGGGCAGCAGCCAGGTGTTCGGGCCGGGCCAGGTCGCAAGGACGGCTTGCATGCGGGCCGAGTCCAGAGGCTCTACGAAGGGCTCGAGCTGGGCGAAATCGGCGCCGATGAGGATCAGCCCTTTGTGCTCGGGGCGCCGCTTGATGGCGAGCAGGCGTTGCACCGCAGCCCGGTCCCAGGGATCGCATCCGAGACCGTAGACGGCCTCAGTGGGGTAGGCGAGGATGCCGCTGCCTCGGATGCAGTGGGCAGCCATCCGCAGCTTGTACCGTCCGGGCAAGCTCTCAAGCTCGGTGGTCACGTCCGTATCCGTCAGAGCAAGGCCCCGTCGATACCGGCCTCGGCAAAGCTCGCCATCTCTCGGTGCAGGGCGCAGGCGAGACGCAGCAAGGGCAGCGCGGATGCGGCGCCGCTGCCCTCCCCGAGCCGCAGCCCCAGATCCAGCAGCGGCTCGGCGTCGAGCGCCGCGAGCAGGATCGCATGGCCCGGCTCGCAGGAGCTGTGTCCGAACAGCATCCAATCCCGCGCCCCGGATAGGATACGGGTCGCGGCCAAGGCCGCGCTGGTCGCGATGAAACCGTCAACGAGCACCGGAATTCCCAGCTGGGCCGCGCCCAGATAGGCCCCGGTCAGGGCCGCGATCTCAAAACCGGCGACTCGACGCAGGGCCTCGAGGGGGGTATCCGGCACGATCCGGTGCAGGTGCAGGGCGCGTTCGATCAAGGCCGCCTTGCGGGCGATACCGGCGGCGTCGAGGCCGGTGCCGGGACCGGCCAGCTCGGAGGCCGGGTGCCCCAGCAAGGCGCAGGCCAGCGCCGCGGCCGCGGTGCTATTTCCGATCCCCATCTCGCCGCCGATCACCAGCCGGCAATCCCGGTCGTTAACCGCACGCTCGACCGCCGCACGCCCGGCGGCCAGGCAGGCGTCGAGCTCGGCGCTCGACATGGCCGGCTCGCGCGAGAAATCCTTTGTGGACGGGGCGACACCGACCAGCCGCACCGACGGTGGCACCGGATCACAGGCAATCTCGCCGACGGTACCGAGCACGATCAGCTCCAGGCCGGCAGCGAGCGCCTCGGCCAGCACCGAGATCGCGGCACCTCCCGTTGCCATGTTGGTCACCATCTGGGCCGTCACGCTCTGGGGATAGGCCGAGACCCCGGCGTCGGCGACCCCATGATCGCCGGCGAAGACCAGGATCTGTACCGGGTCGACCGTCGGGTAGACCTCGCCCTGCATCGCCGCCAATGCGATCGCGATCTCTTCAAGCCGCCCGAGCGATCCCGGTGGCTTGGTCAGCCCTACCTGCCGTCTGGCGGCGGCGTGGCGTGCATCCTCGTCCAGGGGCCGCACGGGCTTGGACAGCCAACTCACGGCAACCGCCTCCCGGAAACGGACGACAATCGGACGCTGGTCGAGACCGGCTTGCCGCAGCGTGTGCTCCACGGGCCAGAGAACAAGTAGTAGGCCATAAGGGTTTTCCCTCGCTGATACGCCCCGGCAGTGCGGGAACAACAGCAGTGTATCTATCCTCGGCGGAGGGTTCCAGAAGGATCCGTAGGATGTAACGGCTTCCCAGGTACGCTCCATCAAATCCCTTTATACCCCATCCTTGGCTTTCCCTTGGAAACAGAACATACAAGGATGTGGTGAGCGCAGCGAACCACATCGGCCAGATTATCTTGTTCGTTCCCGGACTCCGGAGATTGTGAAAGCATTCACCTTATATCTGGCAGCAGTATAATCACCGTTCCAGTTCCCAATCGCCAAATCAAAGGAGAAATAGCATGCTCAAATCGCGCGCTTCCATAAGAACAGCCCTACTCGGGAGCATTTTGGTTGCATTGCTTGCGCAAGGTCTCGCCCAAGCCGCTGAGAAACAGACGGACAAACCCCTCTACGACAGGCTCGGCGGGGTGTATCCAATCGCTGCCGTGGTGGATGAATTCATCGATCTGTTGCTGGTAAACGATGTGCTCAATGCCAACCCGGCGATCAAGGCAGCCAAGGTCCGTGTGCCGGCGGCCGGCCTGAAGTATCACCTGACGGCTATGGTTTGCCGGGAGACGGGAGGTCCATGTGAGTATACGGGCCGCAGTATGAAAGAGTCCCATGGTCATCTCAAAATCAACGAAAAGGAGTGGCAGGCCACGATGGCGGACCTCCGCCGAGTGATGAACAACTATGAGGTGCCCGCAAAGGAGCAAGACGAGTTGATGGCCATCGTCGAGGGCATGAAGAAAGAGATCGCCGTTACCGAGTGAAACCGCTTTTCACACTTGGTAAAGCAGGAGAAGCCATGAGTTATTAGGACGAGGCCATCAAGCACTTGAAGCAGACCAATCCTCACAATATCCCGGAATTCAACAGAGTATAGGAAGCAGCCAGGGTCTGGAACCACGTGCAACACCGACAGCCACAAAAAAGCGAGGTCCGCGCATACAGGCAGCGCGGGGGTAATCCGGGCGTAGGTTGCGTTAAGACGCCGGCACGGACACCGAAGGAGATCGACAAGCCGTTAGGCGTCGAACGCAACCCGTCAAACCCTGTCCCGACGCAGGAGGGATCTTTCTTGTCCCGACGCAGGAGGGATCTTTTCCCTCCAAACAACGCCAAATCATTCAGGATTGTTCCGTGGTTATGGGAATGATAGTGATGTCCACCCGGCGATTGCGACGGCGACTCTCTTCGGTCTCGTTACTCGTGATAGGCTGGTCCTCGCCGTAACCGATGGCACTGAGGCGGCCGGGATACACACTCTCACTGAGCAGATAGCCTTCTACCGCCTGGGCACGCCGTTCCGATAGCCCCTGGTTGTGCGCGGCCGAGCCGGTACTGTCGGTATGGCCGGCGATGGTGAGCCGGGTCTTCCCGTACTTGTTTACGACGCCCGAGATCTTGTCCAAGGTGCTGTGGAAGCCGGGTTTGATCCGGTCCGAATCTATCTCGAACGTGGTCTCGCTGGTCATTCCGACCAATAACCGGTCGTCGGGAAGGGGCTTGACGCGGATGACGCCGGCGGCAATCTCCGGGGCCAGCAGCTTCTCGAAGTCACGGCGCTGCTGCTCCATGTAGTGGCCGATCAGGCCGCCGGCCAAGCCGCCTCCCACCGCCCCGATCACGGCACCCTTAGCCGATTTGTCCGCCACCGCGGCGCCGACGGCGGCGCCGGTAATGGCGCCGATGGCGGCCCCTGCCTGGGTCTCCGTAAGTGGCCGCCGGTTGCCGTACTCGTCGGTGGCACAAGCGACCAGCACCAGGCTGCCGGCAAAGAGTGTGGCACCGGGCTTCATCCAAGATTTGTTCATCGATCGATCTCCCGCCAAGAAATCCTATGAAAGAATCGCCGTAGCACTTTGTACGGCTTGGGTGGAATAGTATCAAAGCAGGATTCTGCCCGCGCTCTTTTCGGTTCGCCAGTCGCCATATGAAGCGCACAGGAAGATGCTAAAGTTATCCAGACCCTTCAGATTGGGTAGTGGTTAAGGTCTAAATGGAAGCATAGCCACTAGCGGCGTGTTGGGCACGCCACGCGCCACTCCCTCTCCCTCTTGGGAGAGGGTTGGGGAGAGGGGATCAAAAAAAAATGGAGCATAATGAACCCTTCTACGCTACCACTTAAAAATTTACCACTACCCAGAATTGCTGATTCCAGCACCGGTTGCCGATGAGCGACTCCCTGTTTCACCCCGCCGTCGGGGCTTGGTTTCGAGCCAGCTTCAATACGCCGAGCCCGGTCCAGGCCGCGGCCTGGCCGGCCATCGCACACGGTGGGCACACGCTGTTGGCGGCACCCACCGGCTCGGGCAAGACCCTGGCGGCCTTTCTCGCCGTCATCGACGGTCTGTTGCGCGAGGGCCTGGAGCGGGGTCTACCCGACCACACCCGGGTGCTCTATGTATCGCCCCTGAAGGCCCTGTCTACCGACATCCAGCTCAATCTGCAACGGCCACTACTGGGCATCGCAGACCAGCTGGCGGCGCGGGGCCTGCCGCCGGTGGCGATCCGGGCCTGGGTACGCACCGGCGATACCCCTCAGTCCGAACGCGAGCGGATGCGTCGTCTTCCGCCACACATCTTGGTGACTACGCCCGAGTCGCTTTACATCCTGCTGACCTCGGCCTCGGGGCGCGACATGCTCAAAACGGTGCGGACGGTGATCCTGGACGAGATCCACGCCCTGGCCGGCAACAAGCGCGGCGCTCACCTGGCCTTGTCCCTGGAGCGACTGGAGGCCCTTACCCCGGAAGTCCTTACCGGGCAGCCGCTGCAGCGCATCGGGATCTCCGCGACCCAGGGCTCCGTCACGGACATGGCACAGTTTCTCCTCGGCATCCGGGAGATGCCCTGCGCAATCATCGATCTGGGCCATAGCCGTCCCTTGGATCTCGGCCTGGAGGTCCCCGCCTCGCCCCTGGAGGCGGTGATGGCGGGGGAGGTGTGGGGCGAGCTCTACGACCGCCTGGCGGCCCTCGCCCTGGAGCACCGCACGACCCTGATCTTCGTCAACACCCGGCGGTTGGCCGAACGGGTGGCGCACCACCTCTCCGAGCGCCTCGGCGAGGGTGCGGTCATGGCCCATCACGGCAGCCTGGCGCGGGAGCACCGCCGCGAGGCCGAGGACCGACTCAAGGCCGGTGCGCTGCGGGCCCTGGTAGCGACCGCCTCCCTGGAGCTCGGCATCGATATCGGCGACATCGATCTGGTGTGCCAGCTCGGCTCACCGCGGTCCGTGGCCGCCCTGCTGCAACGGGTCGGCCGCTCCGGCCACGCCCTGGCGGCTACCCCCAAGGGCCGGCTGTTTCCCCTGTCCCGCGATGACCTGGCCGAGTGTACCGCCCTGCTCGCGGCGGCGCGGACGCGCCGGCTCGACCGCATCCGGCTCCCTCACCAACCCCTGGATGTGCTGGCCCAGCAGATCGTCGCCGAGGTCGCCGCCCAGGACTGGGATGAGCAGAGATTGTTCGATCGCCTGCGTCGGGCCTGGCCCTACCGGGAACTCTCCCGCGCCACCTTCGACCAGGTCGTGCAGATGCTCGCCGATGGCTTCTCGACCCGGGTCGGACGCCGCGCCGCCTATCTCCATCGTGACCGGATCAAGGGCCGGTTACGCGGGCGCAAGGGTGCACGCCTGACCGCCATCACCAACGGCGGCGTCATCCCCGACCGCTTCGACTATGATGTCCTCTTGATGCCCGAGGGCGTGCGCATCGGCACCTTGAACGAGGATTTTGCCTTCGAGAGCCTGGCCGGCGACATCTTCCAGCTCGGCAATACCAGCTACCGTATCCTGCGGATCCAGTCGGGCCGGGTGCTGGTGGAGGATGCAAAGGGTCAGCCGCCCAATATCCCCTTCTGGTTCGGTGAGGCGCCGGGACGTGACGACCTGCTCTCGGCGGGTGTCTCCGAGCTGCGCGCCGGGATTGCGGAGCGGCTGGAGGCGGGCGGCGACCAGGCCCGGGCCTGGCTCCTGGATACCTATGGCCTGGAGCCCGCGGCAGCCGACCAATTGCTGGCCTATTACGGGGCCGCCCAGGCCGCCCTGGGCCTGCTGCCCACCCAGGACCGGATCGTCCTCGAGCGCTTCTTCGACGAGGTCGGCGATATGCACTTGGTGGTGCACTCGACCTACGGCTCGCGCCTCAACCGCGCCTGGGGGCTGGCCCTGCGCAAGCGGTTTTGCCGCACCTTCAATTTCGAGCTCCAGGCCGCGGCGCTGGACGACTGCATCATCCTCTCCCTGGGCGCCGTGCACAGCTTTGCCCTGGAAGACATTCAACATTTCCTCAAGAGCGATACGGTGCACCGGCTGCTGACCCAGGCCCTGCTCGACGTCCCCTTGTTCGGCACCCACTGGCGCTGGAACGCCTCTACTGCGCTGGCGGTACAGCGCTACCGCGGCGGCAGCAAGGTGCCGCCCCAGTTCCAACGCTCCGCGGCCGAGGACCTGGTGGCGCTCATCTTTCCCGATCAGCTCGCGTGCCTGGAGAACCTCCAGGGTGAACGCGAGATCCCGGATCATCCCCTGATCGCTCAAACCCTGGGGGACTGTCTCACCGAGGTCATGGATGTCGCGGGCCTGGAACGCCTGTTGGCGCGCATCGAGTCCGGTGCGGTCGAGGTGATCGCCCGCGACCTGGCCGCGCCCTCGCCCCTGGCCGAAGAGGTCATCGGCGCGCGCCCCTACGCCTTTCTCGACGATACCCCCGCCGAAGAGCGCCGTACCCTGGCTATCCGTACCCAGGGTCTGATCGACCAGGAGCAGGCCGCGCGGCTTGCCCGCTTGGACCCGGCCGCCGTGGCCAAGGTACGCGAGCAGGCCTGGCCGAGTATTACTGACCCGGACGAACTCCACGACGCCTTGTTGCTGGCCGGATTCCTGACCTGGGACGAGCTGGGCGCCGGCACGGGTTTTTTTGCCCGGCTCGCCGCGGAGCAGCGTGCGGTGCGTCTGGAGATACCGAGGGGCACGGTCATCCTGTGTGCCACCGAACGGCTGCCCGAGCTGGCCGCCGTCTGTCCCCTGGATCCAACCATCGTCGCCGGCATCCCATCGAGCATCCCGTTTCCCGCGGAGCGGGTCACAAAAGCCCTTCTCCCACCGGGAGAGGGAGCCTGTCCCGAGCGGGCGAGGGATCTAGGGAGAGGGGATCGAGACAGCGCCCTGCGCGAGCCCGTAGGATGTGGTGAGCGCCTGCCCCGCCCCAGGGACGGGGCGGGTAGGCCGCGAACCGCATCGTTGGATAGTGCCATGCCCAACTTGGTGGAACACACCGCCATCCATCGATGCGGTTCGCCGCCGTCCCTGGCGGCTCACCGCATCCTACAAAGAGCGTCATCTTTTGCGACATCCTCCCCCCAGGGAGAGGGAGCCTGTCCCGAGCGGGCGAGGGATCTAGGGAGAGGGGATCGAAAGGTGACCGATGCCTTTTGCGACACTCTCCCTGCGGACCGGGATCACGCCCTGCGTGAAGTCATCCGTAGCCGCCTGGAGTGCCTGGGACCGGTCCGGGCCGCGGATCTCGCCCGCCCGCTGGATCTGCCCGTGAGTGACCTGGAGCAGGCCCTGGCGGCGCTGGAGCAGGAAGGCTTTGCCGTGCGCGGCCGCTTCGACCCGGACCTGGCCGGCGAGCAATGGTGCGAGCGCCGACTGCTGGCGCGGATCAACCGCTATACGGTGGAGGGACTGCGCAAGGCGATCGCCCCCGTGAGCCCGGCGGCCTACATGCGCTTCCTGCTCCACTGGCAGGGCCTGGCCGGCAACCGGGTAGAGGGTATCGAGGGCACCGGCGCCGTGCTCGACCGGCTCGCCGGCTTCAGCATCCCCGCCGCCGCTTGGGAGGCCGAGGTCCTGCCTGCACGCATTGCCGCCTACACCCCGGATCTGCTCGATAGCCTGACGGTCAGCGGCCGCTATCTCTGGCTCAGACTGCATCCGGGCCACGGAGGCAAGACCCCGATCCGCACCACCCCCATCGCCATTCTGCGCCGCGAGATGGCCGCCCTATGGCGACCGGACGGCCCGGCGGAGGGTCCGGTGGAGGGTCCATCGGAGAGAAGGGGGCTCTCGTCCCGTGCCTCCATGCTGCTGGGTCTGCTCCAAGCCCGCGGGGCCCGCTTCTTCGCCGATCTGGTGAGCGACAGCGGCCTGTTGCGCACCGAGGTCACAATCGCCCTCGGCGAGCTGGTGGCCGCCGGCCAGATCACCGCAGACGGCTTCGCCGGCCTGCGCGCCCTGATCGCGCCGGCGGCAAGCAGTGTCACCACACGCCGCCGGCGCGGTAATAGCTCCATCGACCCCATCGACCGGGCCGGGCGCTGGGACGCCTTGCCCACACCGGGCGCCGGTGCCCAACCCGAGTCGCCGGCAGCGCAGAGTGTCCGGCTGGAGAAACTAGCGCACCAGCTGATCCAACGCTATGGCCTGGTGATGCGCCGGATCCTGGAACGCGAACGGGGCCTGCCACCTTGGCGCGAGCTGCTGCGAGCCTATTGGCGCTTAGAAGCCCGGGGCGAGGTGCGCGGCGGACGCTTCGTCACCGGCTTCAGCGGCGAGCAATTCGCCCACCCGGAGGCCGTCGCCGCCCTGCGCCGCCACCGCGAGCCGGGGCCTGAATCCCCGGTAGTCGTCAGCGCCACGGATCCGGTCAACCTCACCGGTACCCTTACCCCTGGGGAGCGTATCTCTGCCATTCTCGGCAACCGGGTCCTGTACCGCCAGGGCATCCCGGTGGCCGCCCGCATCAACGGCGAGCTACGGACCTTCGCAACCCTACGCGCCGACGAAGAACGGCAGTATGGACAACTCCTAACCCAGAAGCGGAAAGGTAGGAACAGCGCCAGACACCGGCGGCAAGTGGGGCGTGGGTGGTGAGCGAAGTGCTGGGTTACGCGCCAGTCGCCGACCCTAGCAGATTCCCGCAGATGAAAATGAGAATCTACGTAATCTGCAAATCAAGAAAGTTTTTTTATCGGGTTACGACGCGTGCGAGTTTTGCGTCGCAAGTCCAAGCGATAGAATGCACGCCTAACCCAGTGAATCATCCACTAACTAACGGAAGCCGAAGCCGTGCAACGGCGGAGCCATTTGAAGCCGCGGGAACAGACCGTGGTCGTCCTGGGCGCGAGCCCGAAGCCGACCCGTTACTCCTATCAAGCGGTGAAGCTGCTGCATGACCGGGGCTACGACGTGATTCCGGTGCATCCGAAGGTGAGCCGTATCGATCGCATCCCGGTGGTCAACCACCTGCGTCGGATCCAAGGGCCGGTTCATACCCTCACCCTGTACCTGGGGCCTGCACGCAGCAAGGCGATGATTGCGGACATCCTCGATTTGGCACCGGGACGGGTGATCCTGAACCCGGGAACCGAATCGCACGCCCTCGAGCTTGTCCTCAAGGACGCCCGCATCCCTTTTGAACACGCCTGTACCCTGGTCCTGCTGCGGACGGGGCAGTTCTGAAGAAGGCACGGGAGAAAGACTGATGCGCGAGCTGATCAAATTGCGGACGGACAGGCGGGAGACCCTGGTCGATATTACGCCCCAGGTCCGTGATCTGGTGCGCCGCAGCGGCGTACGCAACGGGCTTGTGGCCGTCTATGCCCAAGGCTCGACCGCGGCCCTCATGATTCAGGAGAATTGGGACGATAGTGTGCAACGGGATGTGGTCGGGCTGCTGCGCAAGCTGATCCCACAGGGTGTGTGGCAGCACGACGTCCAGGATGGAAACGGAGATGCGCACCTCAAGTCCGGTCTGGTGGGGCCGTCGGAGACCATCCCTGTGATCGAAGGCCGGCTCGGCCTGTCTACCTGGCAGAATATCTTCTTCTGCGAGTTCGACGGTCCCCGTCGCGACCGGACCGTCATTTGCACCATCCTGGCCGACGCGGAGGCCGAATCTTGAGTGCGCTCGGTCCGATTCGGAGACGACTCCATCTGGTTGTCGTCTTGCTGGTGTCGATTCCCACACTGGTCACGGCCGTGACGGAAGATGAGGCCATCGAGGGTCGCAAGCGCGATCTGGCCGACATCGAGCAACAGGTACGGGACCTGGAGCAGAACCTGGATGTGCGCCGTGGCCGTCGGCAGGAGCTCAGGGCAGAGCTTGAGCGGCGCGAACGCAAGATTGCTGACCTGGCCCGGACGGTACACCGGTTGATGACGATGATCGGTAACCAGGAACGGGTTCTGGAGGAGCTCCAAAGCCGATTGGTGGTTGAGCGCGAAATCTTAGGCCGCGAACGCACTGCCCTGGAGAATCTGTTGCGTTCCGCGTATGCCATGGGACCGGAGAACCATATCCGGATCCTGCTCAATCAGGAAGATTCCAATCGCCTGAGCCGAGTCATGGCTTATTATGGGTTCCTCAACCGCTTCCGCATCCAGCGCATCGAAGCCGTAACCCAACGTGCGCGCAGACTCGATGACCTGGTCCGGGAAGCAGCAAAGGAAAGGGGGCGGCTCGTCTTGTTGGTACAGAGCCGGGATGAGACCCGGGCCCGCCTGATGATGGCGCAGGACAAGCACACCGCGCTCTTGACTTCCCTGGAGCAGACCATCGCCACCCGGGCGGAACGCATCGAAGAGTTGCGTGCCCAGGCCCGGGAGATGCACATACTGTTGGAACGGCTCGAGCAGCAGGCCCGAGCACTACCCGAAGCGGAGCTGCATCAGAAGCTGCAGCCGCTAAAGCAGCTGCGCGGACACTTGGCCTGGCCGCTTGCCGACGCCTCACTGCTGTCGCACTACGGCAGTCGCAAGGCGGGTGGTATCCAACGCTGGGATGGCGTTGTCCTGAGGGCGGAGGAAGGCGCCAAGGTGCGGGCGGTCCACCATGGCCAAGTGGCCTATGCGGATTGGTTGCGGGGTTTCGGGCTATTACTCATCATCGCACATGACGACGACTATATGACACTTTACGGCCACAACCAGGCCCTGCTCAAGGAACGGGGGGAGTGGGTTGCCGCCGGCGAAACGATCGCGCTGAGCGGTAGTAGCGGTGGCCGCCTGTCGCCCGGGCTCTATTTCGCCATCCGTTACCGGGGCCGTCCCCTGAACCCCGAGCAGTGGTGTCGGCCCGATGTCGGGTCGGGACGTGAGTCCGCCGCCGATACCTCGGCAGCGAAACGCGTCGAAACTTCTCTGCTCCCACCGAGTACCTAAGTTTCAGTCTATTTAACCAAACAGCTTTTCAGTGATATCCCGATGAAGAACCCGTTCCGATCGATCATGACGTTTGCAATCGGCCTGCTCCTTGCCGCTGCCGGCGGCTCTATCGGGGTAATCCTTGCTGAGGAGGAACAGGCACACGACGAGTTGCCTCTGAAGGAGCTGCGCATCTTTGCCGAGGTCTTCGGGCGCATCAAGGGCGAGTATGTGGAACCGGTGGATGACAAGAAGCTGCTCAAGAGTGCCGTCCGCGGCATGCTCTCGGGGCTCGATCCCCATTCCACCTACCTGGACCGGGAGGAGTACCGCGAGCTACAGGTCGGCACCAGCGGCGAGTTCGGAGGCTTGGGGATAGAGGTCGGGATGGAGAATGGGTTCATCAAGGTGATCGCCCCGATCGACGATACCCCCGCCCAGCGCGCCGGAATCAAAACCGGGGATTTGATCATACGAATCGATGACAAGCCGGTAAAAGGTATGAGCCTGAACGATGCCGTCAACACCATGCGCGGCAAGCCCGGCACGCGAATCACCCTGACCATCCTGCGGGAGGGCGTGAACCGGCCTTTCAACCTGGATCTGGAGCGGGACATCATCCAGGTGGCGAGCATCAAGAGCCGAACCCTCGAGCCGGGATACGGCTATGTGCGTATTTCCCACTTCCAGTCACGTACCACCGAGGATCTGCTCTCGGCCCTGAACGAACTCGAGAAAGCAAACGACGGCAGGCTCAAGGGCCTGGTCCTGGATCTGCGAAACAATCCGGGCGGTGTCCTCAACAGCGCCGTCGGCGTGAGCGATGCCTTCCTCGTGGGAGGGATCATCGTCTATACGAAAGGTCGGGGTGAGGACTCGGAGCTCCAGTTCAAAGCCGGTCCGGACGACGTGCTCAAGGGTGCCCCCATCGTGGTGCTGATCAACGGCGGGTCCGCATCGGCCTCGGAGATCGTAGCCGGGGCACTCCAGGACCACAAACGCGCCATCATCATGGGCTACCCCACATTCGGTAAGGGTTCGGTACAGACCATCGTGCCCATAGACGATGCCACGGCGCTCAAGTTGACCACGGCGAGATACTATACCCCTTCCGGTCACTCCATCCAGGCCCATGGGATCAAGCCCGATATCGAGCTGGTCAGAGGCGAGCTCAGCGTTACGGAGAAGCCGAGCGTGGCACCATTGAAGGAAGTGGATTTGCACCATCACCTGGATGATAAGGAATCGGCCGGCAAAGATCCGGACGGCAAAGACAAGGCCACGGACGATGAGGCCGGAAAAGATGGGACCGTAACGGAGAAACAGCCCTTGGCCGCTGAGGACTATGCGCTCAACGAAGCACTGAATGTACTCAAGGGTCTGAATATCCTGGGCCGTCACGCCGAGGAGTGAGAAGGAGACGAATATGGTACGTGTGTTAATCCCCCTGGCCGAGGGATGTGAGGAGCTGGAGGCGGTCACCGTCATCGATCTGTTGCGGCGCGCCGAGATCGAGGTGGTCACGGCCGGTCTGACGGAGGGGCCGGTACGCGCCAGTCACAGCACGGTGTTGGTACCCGACACCGTGCTGGAAGCGGTCATGGACCAGACATTCGACATGATCGTCCTGCCCGGCGGGCTCCCCGGGGCCCAACGGCTGGAGCAGGACGAGCGGATTCACGCGCTCCTCAAACGCTATCGAGCCGAAGACCGTTTCATCGCCGCTATCTGTGCCGCCCCCAAGGTGCTGGCAGGGGTGGGTCTGCTCGACGGGAAGTCCGCCACCAGCTACCCAGGGGCCGTCATCCAGGAGGATTTCCCGGAGGTGGACCTGCTCCAGGCGCCAGTGGTCGTGGACGGGAAGCTGATCACCTCCCGCGGGCCTGGGACCGCCATGGACTTCGCGCTTCAGCTCATCGAGTCGCTCGTCGGTAAGGCAAAGCGGGACGAGGTGGAGACCGCCTTGGTGCGGGAGGTTTGATCCGTGGTACATCTGCGCGCAGATAACGGAAGCATCACCCTACCAGAGATTTCGCCATGCTCCCGTCGAATGAGAATTCTTTTTTGCCGCAAATGAACGCGAATCAACGCAAATCGGTCGCAATCGACTTGCCATCATCGACATTTCTTCATCCCGTTACGTTGATTTGCGGCTAACTTTTCCATGCAGATCCTGCTCGCTCAATGTTATCGGTAATTGGGAGCATCTGTACTAGCGCGTGCTGTTGGTTCGGAGTGTGACCAATGAGCCAGGCCGTCGTTGCCTCTATCTCGTTGGTCGTGGCCTTTACGATCAGTGCCTTGTTGACTTGGTGGTTTTCCCGTTCTCCCGCGCTTTTCTCCCGCATGGTCGATCTGCCGAACGAACGTTCACTCCATGCAGGCGTCCTACCGCGCACCGGGGGGATTGCGGTCTGCACCGCACTTGCGGTTGCCTATGTCCTTGCCCTCGCGGCCTTTCCCCTACCTTCCCCCTGGGCCTGGATCGGGGGCGCCCTGCTGCTGGTCGGGGGTATCTCCCTTCTCGATGACTACGGCGGGGTCCGGGCCCGCTATCGTCTCACTGCTCACTTAGGTGCCGGTATTCTCTTGTTGGTTGGGGGAATCGCCTGGTCCGGTATCGAGCTGCCGGGCATCTACCGGGAGCTGTCGAATACCCTGTCCTGGTTCCTGACCCTCGGCTACCTGGTGTGGATGGTCAATCTCTACAATTTCATGGATGGTATGGACGGTTTCGCGGGGGGAATGGCGGTGTTCGGCTTCGGGGCCCTAGGGGTGTTGGGTTGGCAGGGTGAGGATCCGGGATTTGCGCTGGCCAACGGCGTCGTGGTTGCGGCGGCGGCTGGATTTCTATTCTACAATTTCCCGCCGGCACGGATTTTTCTCGGGGATCTCGGCTCGGCCGTCCTGGGCCTACTGGCGGCCACCTTATCTCTCGTCGGGACCCGGCGCGGTTTGTTCCCATTATGGGTGGCCTGGCTGGCGTTCTCGCCCTTCATTGTGGACGCCAGTTGGACCCTGTTACGCCGCTTGGTACGCGGCGAGCACGTCTGGAAGGCACACCGCTCCCACCACTATCAACGCCTGGTGCTGACGGGCTGGAGCCACCGCAGGACCGTCCTCTGGTCCTATCTGCTCATGGCGGCCTGCGCGGCTACCGCCGTGGCGGCGCGGGACCTGGGCGTGCGCGATCAGTGGCTCCTGCTCGGTGCCTGGGCGATCGTCTACCTCGTAATCGGTACCAAGACCCGCTTGGTTGAACGGTCGGCGGACACGCCCGCGCCATGAAGCCCTGGGTCGATCGACTGCGCTCGCGCACCGCGGCATTCGTCCATGACCTGGCGACGGTTCCGGTGGCCTGGCTCTGCGCCTATTGGCTACGTTTTAATCTCGGAGTGATTCCGGAACCGTTCCTGGACCGGGCGCTGACGGCCCTGCCCCTGGTACTGCTCATCCAGGCATCTGTCTTTTGGGTATTCGGGCTCTATCGCGGCATCTGGCGTTTCGCCTCGCTACCGGACCTGATGCGTATTGCCAAGGCGGTCCTGGCGGGAACGGCCCTGATCTTCTTTGCTCTGTTCATCTTCGACCGTATGCAGGGGGTACCGCGCTCCCTTCCCTTGCTGTACCTGGGACTGCAGATGCTGTTGCTGGCCGGCCCGCGCCTGCTCTACCGGCGGCTGAAGGATCACCGACTGGCCCTGCATGACGCGCAACGGGTCCTGATCGTGGGGGCCGGCCGCGCCGGGGAGATGCTGGTCAGGGATATGCTGCGAGATCCGCAGCCGGCCTATCTCCCCGTGGCCTTTGTGGACGACAAGTCGCGCCGACGCGGCAGCGAACTGCACGGTATCCCGATCCGCGGAGCAACGGCCGAAATTCCGGAGCTAGTCGTGAGGCTGTCCGTGGATTTGATCCTGTTGGCGATTCCCAGCGCATCGACCAGGCAAATGCAGCGCCTTGTAAAGCTGTGCCAGCGGGCCGGGAAGCCTTACCGTACCGTTCCACCGCTGCGGGACCTGATGACGGGGCAGGTGTCCATCAGCCAGGTGCACCCGGTCTCCATTGAGGACCTGCTCGGCCGCAACCCGGTGCAGCTCGATCGAGACGGTATCCACGGTTCCCTGGAAAACCGGCTGGTCTTGGTGACCGGGGGCGGTGGATCGATCGGCGCCGAGCTGTGCCGCCAGATTGCGACCGCGCGGCCGACACGGCTCCTGGTGGCGGACAACGGTGAATACAACCTGTACCGTATCGAGTCGGAGCTGCGGGACACTTATCCGCTGGTGGAGCTGGCGTGCGCTCTGCTCGATGTCACTGACACGGCGGCTGTGCGTGGGCTGTTTGAGCGGGAACGACCGCAGGTCGTTTTTCATGCCGCGGCCTATAAGCACGTGCCCCTGTTGGAACAGCAGATACACCCGGCAGTCCGCAACAATGTTTTAGGCACACAAGTCGTTGCCCAGGCCGCGGACGACTTCGGGTGCGAGGAATTCGTCCTGATCTCCACCGATAAGGCGGTGCATCCGATCAACATTATGGGGGCGACCAAACGGGTGGCCGAAATCCTCTGTCAGGCGATCTTCGAAGCTTCGAAGACCCGCTTCGAGACGGTGCGTTTCGGCAACGTGCTGGGCTCGGCGGGCAGCGTGGTGCCCTTGTTCCGGCGCCAGATCGAGTGCGGTGGACCGGTGACTGTCACCCATCCGGAGATCAAGCGTTTCTTCATGACCATCCCCGAGGCCTGCCAACTAATCATGCAGGCGGCAGCCATCGGGCGGGGCGGTGAGATCTTCGTGCTCGATATGGGCGAACCCATCGCGATTGCCGACCTGGCAGATCAGATGATCCGTCTCTCCGGCCAGCTCCCCGGTGAGGACATCGCCATCGAGTATGTGGGCTTGCGGCCCGGCGAGAAGCTCTACGAAGAGCTCTTCTACGAATCGGAAGACCTGGCGGAGACCGCGCATCCCAAGATTCGCATTGCCCGGCGCGGGCCGGTGCCGGAGTCGGAGAAACTGGCGCGCGGACTCGAAGCACTGGAAGCCGGCGTCCGGGCCGGTGACGAAGCGGCCCTGCACGCCGCGCTCGGTACCCTGATACCTCAATGGCGCGACCCGCTCGACGGCCCGCAAGTCGATGCTGCACAACTGGTCGGGGAGGCCGTCCATGGCTGACAGCCTGGAATTCGACCGCCCGGTGTCCGAGGGCCATCACGCAACCGGGGGAGATGGCCTTGCTGAAGATACGACGCGGACGGCCCTCGACCCCCCCTCCGAAAGCGGCGACGCAGGAGGTAATGGAGCCGCGGACGAATCCGTCACGTCGCGTGTCGTCGCTTTCTTGCAGGAAGGGGGCAAGCTCGGAAACTCGGATCTGACGCGCGCCCGGCGCCTGGGGGAAGAGAGCGGCGACCCGATCCCGCGGATGCTGGTTCGGCTCGGTCTGGTCTCGGAACGGGACATGGCGCTGGCGTTCTCGCACGTCTTGGACCTCCCCTTGGTGGAAGCTGCCGACTTCCCCCAATCACCGGTTGCGCCGGAGCTGTTCAGCCCCCGCTTTCTCAAGGACGCCGGCGTGCTGCCGTTGCGCGACGACGAGGCGGGGCTCACTGTTGCCGTGGCGGATCCCACCGACGCCTTCGTGCCGGATGCCTTGACCATGGCCGCGGCTAAAGGGGTAGCCTGCGCCGTCGGTCTGCCGTCGGAGATCGAGCTGGCCGTGACGCGCCTCTACGAGCAGGCGGAGGGCGAGACCGGAGCGGACGAGTCCACACCGGGGTTTGGCGAGGTCTCCGAGGACGACATCGAGCACCTCAAAGACCTGGCCAGCGAGGCACCGGTGGTCCGGCTGGTCAATCAGATCATCCAGCGCGCGGTGGAGTCCCGCGCTTCGGACATCCATATCGAGCCCTTCGCGGACCAGCTCAAGGTCCGCTACCGGATCGACGGCATCCTCAAGGAGACGGACTCTCCGCCAACCCATTCCACTGCCGCGGTCATCTCCCGCATCAAGATCATGTCCAAGCTCAACATCGCCGAGCGTCGCCTGCCCCAGGATGGGCGTATCCCCCTGCGGGTACAAGGCAAGGAGCTCGATCTGCGGGTGTCCACGGTGCCCACCCTGTTCGGTGAGAGCCTGGTCATGCGTCTGCTCGACAAGGAAAGCGTGCGCTTCGATTTCGACGCCCTGGGATTCGACGGCCCGCCCCGGGAGCGGCTCGGCACCATCCTGGACATGCCCTACGGTATCTTCCTGGTCACCGGGCCCACGGGCAGCGGCAAGAGCACCACCCTGTATACGGCATTGAGCCGCCTCAACACTCAGGAGCGCAAAATCATCACCGTGGAAGACCCGGTGGAGTATCAGCTGGCGGGCATCAATCAGATCCAGGTCAAGCCGCAGATCGGCATGACCTTCGCGGGGGCCCTGCGCTCCATCGTCCGCCAGGACCCGGACATCATCATGGTCGGCGAGATGCGTGACACCGAGACTGCGCGGATCGCCGTGCAGTCGGCCCTCACCGGTCACATCGTGCTCTCCACCTTGCATACCAACGACGCCCCGAGCGGCGTCACCCGCCTGCTGGACATGGGGGTGGAGGACTATCTGCTGACCTCCACCATCAACGGTATCCTGGCGCAGCGCCTGGTCCGTCGGTTGTGCCCGGCCTGCCGTGAGCCCTACCGGCCCCTGCCGGCGCTGGCTGCCAAGTTCGCGCGCCTGCGGGACCCGGACCAGGAGGACTTCTTGCTATACCGTGCGGTGGGCTGCGGGCAGTGCAACGACACCGGCTACCTGGGACGCCTGGTAATCACCGAGGTCCTGATCATGACCGACCGCATTCGCCAGTCGGTGCTCTCCCATGCTACCGCTACCGACATCCGACGTCAGGCGCTTGCGGAAGGGATGTCGACCATGTATGAAGACGGTCTGCGCAAGGCCCTGGCCGGACGCACGACGCTCGAAGAGGTCATGCGGGTCGCCGGCGAGGAGACCTGATCCGATGGCACGGTTCACCTACCAGGCGGTGCGTCAGGACGGCGAGGCCACGGAGGGCGAGCTGGAGGCACCCGATGCGGGGGCCGTGATTCGGCAGCTCCAGGGGCAGGGCCTGATTCCGCTCAAGATCCGACCTGCCGGCGGACTGAGTGACCGGTTGCGCCAGGGTCGGGTGCGCCCCCTCACGGCGAAAGAGATCGCCGTGCTTACCCGGGAGCTCTCGACCCTGTTGGAGTCTGGTCTGACCCTGGACCGCTCCCTCCAGATCCTGATCGATCTCTCACCGGAAGAACGGATCGTCCGGGTCATGACAAGCTTACAGAGGCGGGTGCGCGGCGGTTCCACCTTCGCCGCGGCCCTGGAAGAACAAGGCGGACAGTTCCCGCGCCTGTACGTGAACATGGTACGTGCCGGCGAGGCCAGCGGTACCTTGGAGGTGGTGCTCGGTCGCCTGGCCGACTACCTGGAGCGCACTGCCGAACTGAGAGAGACCATCACCTCGGCCCTGATCTACCCCCTGATCCTGTTGGTGGTAGCCGGTCTCTCGGTGATCATGCTGCTGGTATTCGTGGTTCCCCAGTTCTCGGTCCTGTTCGCAGACATGGGGGCGGCCCTGCCCGTGCCGACCCGCATCGTCATTGCCGTCGGCGACCTGTTCCGGGATTACTGGTGGGCCCTGCTCGCAGTGGTCGCGCTGATTGCCCTGGCCGTGGAACGCCGGCTCCAAGACCCGGCGGTGCGGACCCGGCTCGACCGGCGGCTGCTGGCTCTACCCCTGTTCGGGGACCTGATCTGGAAACTGGAGACCGCACGCTTCTGTCACACCCTCTCGACGCTGCTGAAAAATGGGTTGCCACTGCTCAGTGCCCTGAATCTATCCAAGGAGGTGGTGTCCAACCGCAAGCTCTCGGGGCTGCTGGATGAGGTGGGCGAAGACCTCAAACACGGCCGCGGCCTGGCCGAGCCGGTAGCACAGCGCGAGATCCTACCCCAGCTGGCGCTGCAGATGATCCGGGTCGGCGAGGAGTCCGGCCACCTGGACGCCATGCTCGCCAAAGTCGGAGAGATCTACGACAAAGAGGTCCAAGCCAGCGTCAAGCGCCTGCTCACCCTGTTGGAGCCCGTGCTGATCGTCGGGTTGGGCATCCTGGTGGCTGGGATCATCATCTCCATCATCGTCCCTATCCTCGGTGCCAACGAGTTGGTGATATAGGACGAAGGATGACGGAGGGAACACTCGATCCGGGGTTCCGAACGGTTCACGGGATGACACAGAGGCAGTTCTCTACAGGGGGAATCACAAGAGTTTGGGATTGTGTGGCCTATATCGCGCCGTGCCCAACAGCTATGGATTGATGGGCACGCTTCGCTTTGTGTATCCTAACCGGCAGCCGCGATGCGGAAACCTCCGCAGAATGACCGAAGCCCCGGACCATCTTGCCGGGCGCTTGCTTTGCCCATCCTACGGGCGGTGGCGCCGGTGTCTTAGCGTAACCTACGGCCCGCACGGACCTCATTCTCCGTTTCCTTTATCCCAGATTGCGCAGTTCTTCAGCGAGCGCACGCAGGCCGATGGCTTCGATGCCGTTGCCTTTCGGATACCGATCCGTACCTGAATAGACGAGGAAGGCCTGGTCCGGTCGAATATCATCGAGTGCGATGTGGAAGCCCTTTTCGGCTTTTGGGGCGAGTCCGCGTTTGATCTCGATGGCCCAGGTGCCGTGCCGAGCGCCGAGCTCCAATAACAGATCGACCTCCGCCCCGCGGGCCGTGCGGTAGAAGCTCGCACGGGCTCGGTGCGGTGCGACTGCAAGCAGATTTTCAATCACAAACCCTTCCCAGCTCGCGCCGACGACAGGATGTCCAAACAACTCATCACGGGTTTCAATGCCCAGGATCAGAAAACGGCCGGTCCGACGGCCTGAGCGACGACCGGCGTCGATGATGCCTCGCAGTGCCTCGAACAACGCAGGCATGCGGTGTATTTCGTCGAGAACGACCAGCTTGTCCACCTGTTGGTCGAGAAAGAGCACCGGATCGGACAGCTTCTCACGGTCCGCCATCGCCTCCAGGTCGAGATAAATCGCAGGTCGGCTCTGAGCGATTTCCAGCGCCAAGGTGGTCTTGCCGACTTGACGCGGGCCGATGACCGCCACCGCCGACTGGCGGGCGAGTGCGTCTTCTATAAGGCGCTGAGCATGGCGCGGTATCATCGTTGCAGATTAAAAACGATTGTTTTATTTTGCAACATTGGTTGTCCGGGCGACATTTTCGGCAGGCTGATCCCTTGTAGTTCTGTAAACCCCGATTGTCCCTTGCTATGTCCAACTCTAATCCCAAGGTTGCCGCCGTCCAGATGACAACCGGCCCTGATGTCAGGGCCAACCTGCAGGAGGCGGAACGCTTGATCCGCGCGGCCGCAGACGCCGGCGCCGGCCTGGTGGTGCTACCCGAGAACTTCGCCTTCATGGGAAGACGGATGCAGGACGTGCTTAGGCTGCGTGAATGGGATGGCGATGGGCGGCTGCAATCATTCCTCTCCGAGGCAGCCGCCCGGTACGGAGTCTGGATCGTTGGCGGCACCATTCCCCTGGTTGCCGACGACGCCGGTCGGGCCCGTGCGGCCTCTCTGGTCTTCAACGGACGCGGGGAGCGGGTCGCCCGTTACGACAAGATCCACCTGTTTGATGTCAATATCCCCGGCGCCGATGAGCAGTACACGGAGTCCTCTACCATCGAGCCCGGCGCGGATATCATCGTCCTGGACAGCCCTTGCGGGCGGCTCGGCGTAGCGGTCTGTTACGACCTGCGCTTCCCGGAGCTGTTCCGGCACATGCTCGACAGCGGGATGGAGCTGCTTGCCGTACCTGCCGCCTTCACCGCGGTTACGGGCAAGGCCCACTGGGAAACCCTGGTGCGGGCGCGGGCCATCGAGAACCTGGCCTACGTGGTCACCGCCGCCCAGTGGGGCTATCATGTCAATGGCCGTGAGACCTACGGCAACAGTATGATCGTCGACCCCTGGGGCGCGGTGCTGGCCCGGATACCCCGCGGTACGGGCTGCATCTGTTACCCACTGGAAAGGGACTCCCAAGCCTCGATGCGCCGCAGTTTTCCGGCCATCGAGCATCGCCGTTTGAAATGTCGGTGAAACGGCCCAGTTGGGGGGATCAAACGCCGGACAACCGCACGCCTGGCCTGGTCAACCCCATCCGCCGGGGACGCCTCGTCCCACCTGCTTAGATCCCGCAGAACCAAGTTAGCGTAGGGTCCTCTGCGCGGACCTTCTAAAAGTCAACAGCCCTTAGAGGCTGTCTAAAAAAGGACCGTAGGCCGTAGGCTGGGTTGCGGCCAGAGATGGCCAAAACCCAGCAATAACCAAAGCTGGGGTTCGTTCCTCACCCCAGCCTACCGATTTAAAATCAATAGGTTAGTTTTTAGACAGCCTCTTAGCATCGGGTTGGGGTAGCAACAACCAGTCTTTTCTAATCCTTAGTAGAGTGGTTCATTAAGATGTTTCCATTTAAACCTTAACCACTACCCCATGGGCGTCACGGGAGAACTCGGCCGGGGACAGGTCCGTGCCGAACAAGACCGTTCGTACAGACCTGCGGTACTTTTCAGCATGGGATTTCTCCAATTCATAAAGAGCCCAAAAGAATTCCCACCGGAAACCGGGCTCAGTCCGCGAGTCGGTAGTGCGCACCACAATAGGGGCAGACCGCTGCCCCGGATTGCTCGAGGGGGAGATAGACCCTGGGGTGCATGTTCCACACCTCATCCTGGGGGCGGGGGCAGGATAGGGGCAGGTCCTTGCGGCCGACCGCTATCGCTTGCCGGCTGTCCTGGGTCTTAGTGGCGGTTTCTGTCATCTTCCGGCCCTCCGACACCGATGTCTTGTCAGCTTGTGGGTAGTTACTAAGAAGCTGTCTGGTTTCCCATAGGAAAATTAGGCGATCAGCGGCAAGCGCTCGCCTCAGACCAGGGTCAGCCATTGGGGATATTCGTCGCGGCGGCCGTGGACCTGATCGAAATACAGGTCCTGGAGGCGCTCGCTAATAGGGCCCCGGGTGCCCGTGCCGATGGTACGTCCGTCCACCTCCCGGATCGGGGTGATCTCCGCCGCGGTGCCGGTAAAGAAGGCCTCATCGGCGATATAGACCTCATCACGGGTGATGCGCTTCTCCACCACCTGGATGCCCAGCTCGTCGGCCAGGGATAGGACCGTCCTGCGGGTGATACCGTCGAGGGCGGAGGTCAGGTCCGGCGTATAGAGCACGCCCTCCCGGACGATGAAGATGTTCTCGCCGCTCCCCTCCATGACATAGCCCTCGGCGTCCAGCAGTAGGGCCTCGTCGTAGCCGTCACGCAGGGCCTCCTGGAGGGCCAGCATGGAGTTCATGTAGTTGCCGTTGGCTTTGGCCCGACACATGGTGATATTGACGTGGTGGCGGGTAAAGGACGAGACCCGGACGCGGATGCCCTCCCGCATGTTCTGCTCGCCCAGATAGGCGCCCCACTCCCAGGCCGCCACCATGCAGTGGACTTTCAGATTATCGGCGCGCAGGCCCATGCCTTCGGAGCCATAGAAGCACATGGGGCGAATGTAGGCGGAGTCGAGCCCGTTCGCCTGCACCACGGCCCGCTGGGCCGCGTCCAGCGTCTCCCGATCGTAGGGCAGGGTCATGCCCAGGATGTGGGCCGAGTTGAACAGGCGGTCCGTGTGTTCGCGCAAGCGGAAAATGGCGGTATCCCGTTCGGTGCGGTAAGCGCGTACGCCTTCGAAGACCCCCATGCCGTAGTGCAGGGTGTGGGTCAACACATGGGTCTTGGCCGCGCGCCAGGGCACCAGCTCACCGTTCAGCCAGATGTGGCCATCACGGTCTGCCATTTTCGTCATGTCTGTCTCCGCTTGTTCTCAAGGTGTCCGCGCAACCGCGTAACCAGGCACTAAGGTTTGTCCCAGCCCATTTCTTTGATTTTCCCATTCTTATCGGTAACGATAGAGAAATAATTATCGAGAACAAGATCGGAGAAATACCTCCTTTTCAATGCCTTTTTTCTCTCTTCATCCAATTTGCTAGGGAACATTATATAGAACCTATCCCCAGGATCGATCAATAGTAATTCCTCTTCCCTCTCGACCTGGTTGATATAGATATCCCGTGGGTGATTGCGGATCATCCCCATATCCAGATAGCCATTATATTTCACCATAATTTCTTTCCATAATTCCAAATGGTCGGCAATACTATAGACCCGCTCCTTTTCTCTTTCCAATGCCTGTCGGCAACTATAGACTACGATCAGCGACCCTGCCACGTAGAGAACGGCTAGGGTGGAAACCAATACGGATATGATACGACCTTTATTCACCATGATGATATCTGACCTCGATCGGTACGCTCTTTTGCCCGAGTGTCTGGGCCCTGATAAGCATATTCTTAAGTTTTTTCATGTCTTTGGCGTTTTTCAGGCCAATACAGCCTCCTGTGCCGGGATTACCCCCGTCGTGATGCAGAAAGAAACCAAACCGTCCACCCCACAAATTGTCGAGTTTTGCCCAAAAACTCTCCTCCAATATCCAACCGCCTTCCCCCCATCCGCGGAGATCTCCTGCCGCTACCGACTTGTCATAAGGCATATTTAGCTTTAACCGCAATCCGTAATCACCTTTCGGAATAGGTCCGGCATCCTTGACATGCTGATAGCTCGGCCTTGTATAGTCGGTGTCTATCTTCAGATCTTTTCTGCCTTCTTCTTCTATCAATTTCTTCAAATGACTCGCATTTGCTGGTAGGCCGGAGGTTGCCGGGTACCTGGCTAAGACCCCACCCTTAATGGAATAGACGATAAGTTCCTTCCCATTGAATACCATCCTTGAAATCTTGAGTGCATCAGTAGCATCCGTTTTATCGGATATTCTGATCTCCATCTCTGGTAATATGCGATGTGGGTTTTTTCTCAGATGAGGATTGAGCTGTATAAGTCTTGCAAGCGTGGTTCCATATTTCTTTGCTATACCGGATAAAGTATCGCCCCTTACTACAACATGAACTTTGTCTGACATTGTCGTTCTCCTCAGCTAGTATTCTTGAATGATCCATTTGACAAATGAGTCAGATTTTTCACCGCACAAAAAATTCGCATGTGGGGTTGTCTCGACCTCCTCTCCCCAACCCAATACCATTAAGCTTGTAGGATAAGCAAGGCGAGCGCCTATCAGGATGGTTTTAAGGCTCGGTCATTCCACTTCAGTTTCCTGAACCCCCGACTATTCGGCAGGATGCACGAAGCGATGCGTGCCCATCGTTAAGCACAACCCGCGCTGTACCTGACTACGTGCTTTACTGAAACAAAAGTGGCTGATGGGTACGGCGTTAGGTCGATGTGTATGTTATGCGTCTCAATCAAGGGTTATTTTATAAAATTCGTATTCGGCGTGGTTTACAATACCGTCATTGTTAATATCCATGAAAGCAACCATGTATAGGTTATCTCCTATTGTGACAGGTTCAGCGTCCTGCGCCCGAGCCGCAAAACCGGAGATCGAGATATTATGTGTGCCATCCACGGTTCCCAATCGTGTATCTATAAAATAATTGACTGCTTCTTTAGAAACAGTAAGCTCGAAAGGCCCATATCTTGCCTTAGCCAATCCGCACCCTTTGCAAAGATAAGGTACCTCGAAGACTTTCATACCCCTCTTTATTTGATTGAAAATCGTGTTATCTACCCACGGAGTGATCATAAGCGCATCACCATCACTTTTTTGTGGAATTAAAATCCTGAATGGATCGGACGAAAGATTTACCCCGATCAGGTAGTGTGGTCCATCTTTGTAGGTTTTATGTATATCTACCCGATCCAACTTGACATAGCGCTTTGACTGTTGAAACGACAATTCGAGCCATGGTGATCTTTGGTCTCCATATTCGTTTGGGTCTTTAGGTTCTTCTTTTACAGTGACGAAATTATAAACAGCGACCATAAAAGCTGCCAATCCTAAGATCATTGATGAAATAGTAAGGATTCCTTTCAATTTTACTCGTAGTGTTTTCATATGAACAACGATCTATTAAGCAATCCTGAATGATTCGGCGTTGTCGGAAGGGAAAAGATCCCTCCTACGTCAGGACAAGGTTTGACGTGTTGCGTTCGACGCTCCAAGGCGCGCTGATCGTCTGCTTAGGTCTTGCCAGCGCCTTAACGCAACTACACCCACATGCCCCCCCGCGCGGCCTGTGGACCTGGATCTGTTTTAACCAGACGGCTTCTTAAGGCGAAGCGTCGCTAGGCTTCCATCAACTCCCGCCACCAGGCCCGTACCTGCTCCCGCGGCCCCACCAGCTGATCATCAGGGATGCGCGTAGGCTGCTCTTGCAAGGCGCTACGGTGGTAGGCGGCGCGCAGCGCCTTGTAGGCACCGGTCAGATCTGCGGCCGCGGTGCCCGGCAATAGATCGCAACGGGCCAGGGTCTCGAGCAACCGTATATTATCGGTCCAATCGGCAAGCGCCGGGTACCGCGCGGCCCACCGCAGCACCAAGTATTGAACCATAAACTCGATGTCGGCAATACCACCATGCCCTTGTTTCAGGTCGAACCACCCGTTGCGGGTCCGGTCCAGATTCTTGCGCATGCGTTCCCGCATTGCCCGCACGTCCGGACGTAGCTGCTTCGGCTCCCGCTCCCGGCAGAGGACCTCGCGCCGTACCTGGCCGAAGCGTTCCGCGAGCACCCGGTCACCGGCCACCGGGCGGGCGCGTACCAGGGCCTGGTGCTCCCAGGTCCAGGCCTCCCGGGTCTGGTAAGACGCGAATGATTTGAGGGAGCGCACCAGCATACCCTTGTCACCATCGGGGCGCAGGCGCATATCCACCGCATAGAGCTGGCCGGAGGGGGTGCGGGTGGTGATGATGTGGATCATGCGCTGTCCCAGGCGCAGATAGAACTGGTCGTTGGCGATCGGGCGGTCGCCACGGGTCTCGGCATTGACCCTATCGCTGCCGTGCAGAAAGACCAGATCCAGGTCGGACCCATAGCCGAGCTCGAGGCCGCCCAACTTGCCGTAGCCGAGCACCAGCAACCCGGAACCCTCGCCCGCGATCCCGCCGGGTCGTCCGTGCCTCGCCTGCAGGTGGTCAGAGGCCAGCGCCAGCACCCGGGAGACCGCGACCTCGGCGATCTCGGTCAGATAATCGCTCACGATCATCAGGGGAATGACGTCCGTGAGGTCCGCCGCCGCTACCCGCAGGATATTCCCCTGGGCGAACTGGCGCAGGCGCTCCATCTGCTGCTCCAGGTCGTCGTCGGCCAAGGGGGCGAGCAGGCTGTCGAGCTCCGCTTCCAGATCCGCCCGACGCAGGGGGGCATAGAGGCGCCGGGGGTCCAGCAGCTCGTCCAACAGCAGGGGGTGATGCACGATCCGGTCGGTGAACCAGGGGCTCATTCCCGCCAGTTGTGCCAGTTGTGACAGGATGATCGGATGCTCGATGAGCATCGCCAGATAGGCAGTACGGCTCAGCACGGACTCCAGCACCCGCAGCACCCGTTCCAACACCAGATCCGGGTCATGGGTACCGGCGGCCAGGTGCAGGACCAGGGGGATGAGCCGGGCCATCCGGTCGTTGCCGCGCCTGCCCAATCCCTTGCGCAGCGCCGCATCGCGCAGGGTCCGCAGACGCCTCAAGACAGTGCCCGCGTCCTTGAAGCCGGCCTGGGCGAGCTGCTCCAGGTAATGTCCATCGTCCGCCGAGCCGCTCCAGAGGGTCGCAAACGGCCGGTCCCGGGGCTCTTCCTCCGCGTGGGGGGCGGCGAAGACCCGATCGAACTCGGCCTGGACTCGATGCCGATGCCCTTTAAGCACCCCGCAGAAACCCTCCCAATCCGTGCAGCCCATGGTGCGGGCAAGCCGCAGGCGCCCGACCGCATCCTCCGGCAAGGCGTGAGTCTGCCGGTCCTGCCAGGCCTGGAGCCGGTTCTCCACCCGGCGCAGATAGCGGTAGGCCGCACCGAGCCCTTGCGCGGCCTGGGCCGGCAGCAGATCCTTCTCCCCCAGCCGTTGCAGGACGGGCTGGATGGCGCTGAGCTGGAGCTCGGGGTCGCGGCCGCCGCGGATGAGCTGGAAGGTCTGGCCGATGAACTCGATCTCGCGAATGCCGCCGGGGCCGAGCTTGATGTTGTCCGCCAGGCCCTTGCGTTTGAGCTCCTTGTCGATCATCCGCTTCATGTCGCGCAAGGACTCGATGGCGCCGAAATCCAGGTAACGGCGGTAGACGAAAGGCCGCAGCATCGCCATGAGCCGCTCCCCTGCCGCCGGGTCGCCCGCCACCACCCGCGCCTTGATCAGGGCGTAACGCTCCCACTCCCGGGCCTGGGATTGGTAGTAGCCTTCCATGGCGCCGAAGCTCATGGCCAGGGGACCCACATCGCCGAACGGACGCAAGCGCGCATCGACCCGAAACACAAAGCCGTCCGCTCGATTGGTATCCAGGGCCTGGATCAGCCGTTGGGCGAGACGGACGAAGAACTGCTCATTGGTCAGGGGGCGCCGACCATCCGTTTGGCCGACCCCGGTATAGGCGAAGATGAGGTCGATGTCCGAAGACAGATTGAGCTCCCGCGCCCCCAGCTTTCCCATCCCCAGCACCACCAGATACTGCTCGGCGCCGGCCGCGTCGCGGGGGGTGCCGAGCTCCGCCGTCAGCCAGCCGTGCAACAACCGCAGGCTGTGACCCACGCAGGCATCCGCCAGGGCACTCAGGTCCTCCAGGGTCTCCTCGAGTCCCGCCAAGGCGGCGATATCGCGCCAGATGATGCGGACCAACTCGCGGTGCCGAAACCGGCGCAGGACCGCCGCGAGGGACTGGTCGTCGGTGACGCCTTCCAGCTCAGCGGCCAGCAGGCGCTCCAGCTCGCCCGAGGCGCAGGCAGCCTCCAGACGCCCGGAAGCGAGCAATTGCGGCAGGATGTCCGGGTAACGGATACAGCTCTTGGCGACATAGTCGCTCGCCTCCCAGACGCCCGGCAAGGTACGTTCAAGCAACGGATGCGCGGGCACCGTCAGACCCCGCTCGGCGAGCACCGCCTCCCAGACCCGTCGCTGCTCGACCACACCTGCAATCAGCTCATCGGCCGCTGCCATCGGGAGCTCCTTAAACTTAAGAACCGTCGCCAGAGGATATACCCTTTGCAGGTCAAGCGTTCGGTAAGAATGGCTCGTTCCCACACGCTGCGCGGGAACGAGAGATAAGGGTAGGGTCCGCTGTGCGGACCGCGTAGGTTAGGCAAAGGTGCACCAGAGACGGTGCGCCGTGCCCAGCGAGCTGTAGATGTTGGGCACGCCGCCGTCCCTGGCGGCTTTGCCCAACCTACACTGTCGATAACGACTTGTTGATCGATAAGCCCGCGTAGGGCGGATAAGCTTGCGCCATCCGCCGGATGCCTCACCCCTTGCGGTTGTCCCAACCCAGAGAACCACGGATGGACACCGATGGACACGGATATGGACCCATTCGGGACCCGGATCTGGCCGATCCGTGTCGATCCGTGTGTATCCGTGTGTATCCGTGGTTCTTCGATACGGCTCGTGCCGCGTAGGCTGGGCTGTGCCCACCGGAAAACTCCGCAGCGCGGAGCTTCCGCGTTCCTACGCGGCGCGTGGGAACGAGAGAACTGGCCACCACCCGCCGGAGGTGGCTGGCATACGGCGGATGGCGCAAGCTTATCCGCCCTACGCGGGCTCGGGGTAGGTCAACATTCGGTGGCGGGAAAACCCTCACGATACTTGCGCAGCCAGTCCTCGAACAGGGGCACCCGCAGCCGCGGTCGGCCCTGGTCCAGGACCAGGTAGCCGTGCTCTTCCAGCCGCATCAGGCTCGGGCGGTCGGCAGGGATTTCGCCGGCGAGGATCTGTTCGATACAGGCGCGGCAGGCGGGAGCACGGCAGAACTCGTTCCAGAAGCGTTCGATGGGGGCGGTGTCCCGTATCAGCACGACGGCGACCGCCTCCTCCAGATCTGCCATGGACATGGCCTGCCGGCCCTTCTTATTTGCGATGGAGACCAGCTGTCCGCACAGGCGTTGCAGCAGATCCGGGTGGCCTTGGGTCAGTACGAACAGCCGCTCGGTGACCGCGGCTGGATACCGCAGGGGCACCGGCTCGGTGATCAGCCGCAGGGCGTCGTCCCGCGCCAGGTAATCCACCCGGAAGAGCTGGGTCTGGACGAAGTAGCGACTCCAATCCGGGTCCCGCAGCTCGGACAGGGGCGTAGCGCCCACGAAGAGCAGGACCACCCGGTTTTGGTGTTGAGAGAAGCTGCGGATCGCCGCCAGCAGGCGGCGGCCCTGCTCCGGCTCCTGGGCCAGATAGCCGTGCAGCTCCTCGAACTCGTCCAGGGCCAGGATCAGCTTGCGACCGCCGTCGGCCCCGATCCCTTCCAGCCACTCCCGCAGCTCCCGCCAGGCGGCGAGCCACTGGTCGGGCGGCGTCCAATCCCCGTCGTCCCGCTCCAGCTTGTCCGCAATCAGCCGTCGCAGATCCGCCAGCCAGGCCGGCACGCTCTCTACCCGGCCGTCCTGGAGGTCCTGGGTAACCACCACAAAGCCACTGCCCAGCAGCTCGGGCAGGAAATTGAGCAGACTGGTCTTGCCCACCCGGCGCTGGCCGAGGATCAGGAACAGGGGCATCTCCGCCGCTGTCATGATCTCCCGGGCCAGATTCTGGCGCAGATCCTCCCGTCCGAAGAATACCGCCTGGTCGTCCCCCGGCCGCAGGGGGGTCCCGGTCCGGTAGCGGTTGACGGCGATGGACTCCTGGCTCGCCGCCTGATCCTCGATCCGGTGCAGCGCCTTTGCCGCTTCCGACCGCCAGGCATCCAGGGCCTCCAGATACCAGCGGTTCCAGCGGGACGATTCGAGGAGGGTCAAGTCACGAAAGGCGTTGAGCTTGCGGGAGAAGTCGTCATAGGCCGCGCGCTTGAAGCTGATCTGGTTCTGGCCACGCGCGGCGATCAGATCTTGTCGCAGCCCGGCGAGCGCACGCTGCCACCCGGCGCCGGGGGCATAGGCCGGTTGGTCGGCAGGCACCGACGGCGGTGTTAATCGCTCCGGCTCCAGGGGCCCCAGGCGCCAGCGCCCGGCATGGGCGGCGTGCAATATCGCCGCCGCCAGTCTCCGCTGCAGCGGACGGTATTCGAGCAGAAACTCGGCAAACTGCCTGCCGGTCTCGGGGTCGCCGAAGGCCTGCTCGGTCAGCCGGCGCCGGGCGCCCCAGATGGGCAGGCGCACCCCCGCGTCCCACCGATAGGGGTTGTGGTAGAGATCGAGACGTATCAGACCGACCACCGCCTGCGGGATGTAAAAGGGCAGGCGCAGCATGCCGATGGCCCAACCCGAGAAGCATCCGATACCCAATGCCGGGCCTTCTGCCAGACCCCCTACCAGGCTCGCTAGGCCCAACGCCAGGCCCAATGCCAAGCCCACTGCCAGGCCCACCGCCAAGTCCACTGCCAGGCCCAATGCCAGGCCCGCTAGGCCCATTGCTAGGCCCACTGCCAGGCCCAATGCCAAGTCCCCTACCAAATCCCCTGCCAGGTCCCCCGCCAGGCCTCCTGCCAGACCTAATGCCAGGCCCAATGCCAGATTCCCTGCCAGACTCCCTGCCAGGCCCAATGCCAGGCCCAATGCCAGCATTGCCGCAAACTTCCATCCAGTAACTGACAAGAGGCCGATCAGACGTTCCCCGAAGCCTGGACTGTCCATGAAGATTTGGACGACAGCCGGCTGGAATTGGGCGGGGAAGTCCAGCGGCAGCTCCCAGATAATGAGCACCATAAGCGACAATATATAGAACCCGGTCGCAAGCAGCAGGATCCAAGGCACGGCACGCAGATAAAGGACCAAAATACGCCCGCGGGTAAGGCCCTCGGACCAGTCAAGAAGCCGCGGCAACTCGAACAGGGTCCACCGGATCAGCGCCCGGCCGGTCCTGGGCTCCGGCGGCAATTGGAACGGATTCTGTTTGGGTTTACCCATGGGTCAGCTCTCCCCTGGTACGAATGTTCTCAACTGCCGATTAAGATTAAGCGGCAGGGTTTTCACGGAAGATTTGGCCGCAAATAAACCTGAATGGACCGGAATCGATCCGCAGATTGCGCAGATTCCCGCAGATTAAAAAGGAAACACTCTGTGGGAATCTGCGTAATCTGCGGACAGATAAAGTAATGTAATTTTCGACCTCTAGCTCCCATGCTCCAGCGTGGGAGCAAGCCTGTCCCGACGGAGGAGGGATCTTGACGCTCCAGCGTCATGAAACCTTGGCCGCTGGAGCGGCCATAACGGCATTCCCACGCTGGAGTGTGGGAACGAGCCAATAATGGAATCTTTTGCGACCGATTTGCGTTGATTCGCGTTCATTTGCGGAAAAATAATTTTCCTCTAGCTCCCATGCTCCAGCGTGGGAGTAAGCCTGTCCCGACGGAGCAGGGATCTTGACGCTCCAGCGTCATGAAACCTTGGCCGCTGGAACGGCCATAATGGCATTCCCACGCTGGAGCGTGGGAACGAGCCAAAGGTCCGCGCAGCGGACCCTACGCTGACCAGCTGATTCTCTCGTTCCCACGCGCTGCGTGGGAACGCGGAAGCTCCGCGCCGCGGAGTGTCTCGGAGCGGACCTGTGGGATGTTGCGGCCATCTAGCCTGTGAAAACCATTGGTTAGTGCAGATAACAACCGGAAAGAGAACCAAGGATGAACACGGATCGATTCGGATGGAGACCAATCCGTGTCTATCCGTGGTTCGAGATAGTGAGGATTAGATCGTTTGTTAATTGAGAACACCCCCTAACCTTTCCCCGCAAGCCGGCGCCCGAGCTGCTTGATGAGATCTGCTAAGGGGAGCTTGATGCGATTGCATCCCAAGGCACGGCACCAAGTGGCCACCCGTTGGCGCAGCTTATTGGCATCAGCGACGGCAATGCCTTTGTCCAGGGCCTTGAATGCGTCCCCCCAACGGTTCAGTCGTTCCTTGAATGCTTGTTCGGCAGCATCGCCGTCCTGGAGCTGTTTCCGCACGTAGTCCAGAAAGGAGAGAGGCCGCGAGTGCCTGAGCACCGCATCGGCAAGCAGATCCAGGTCGTTCTCGTCCAGATCCGGTAGGCAGCGGTCGAGCTCTGATCTGATCTCGGCCTGGGAGAGTGGTCTCAGCGCTTCGGGCTCCAGGGTCAGGGTCGAGACCCGCCGCTCGCCGGATTTCGTCATCATCAGATAACGGTTGTGGGCACGCTCGGTGACACAGAGGAGGGAGATGCCGCGGTTCTTGAGCGCATTCAGGGCATCAAGGAAGGCTACATCGAAGCCCTTATCGAGGCCGGGATTATTGAGGATGGCGTCGAGGTGGTGCAGCAGCAGGCAGACCGGCCGCTGGTCGTCGGCGAGCTTGTCGATCAGGCCCCCGAGGGTGCGCGGAGAATGGCCGGTGAGACCGGTCTGGTTCCACAGGGTCTTGAGCATCCCGGCAAAGCTGTAGCGATGTTCCTTGAGGTCCGCCCGTAACCAGAGAATGGCGTCGGGGTCGATGCGCGTCAGGTCCTCAAGCAGACGGCCCCGGCCCTGGCCTGGCTTTCCGATCAGGTTGATGGGGCGGCGTTGCTCCAGCAGCTCCTTGGCAATGCGGCTGGTCTGGGTCGGTCGCAGGCAATGGTCGCAGTTCGGTGGCTTCATGGCGATGGATGACCCCTTTATACTTAGTGGTTCAAAATTAAGCCACAGCCCTACGCGGGCTCTCTGTTGAGGCTCCGAACCTCTCCGGTGAGTCTTCAACACTCATCGTTGAGTGTTCAGGACTCTCTGTTGAATGTTCAAGACTCTCTGGTGAGTCTTCAGGACTCTCCGGTGAGTCTTCAACACTCATCGTTGAGTGTTCAGGACTCTCCGTTGAGTGTTCAAGACGCTCCGGTGAGTCTTCAACACTCATCGTTGAGTGTTCAGGACTCTCCGGTGAGTGTTCAAGACTCTCTGGTGAGTCTTCAGGACTCTCTGGTGAGTGTTCAAGATTCTCCGGTGAGTCTTCAACACTCATCGTTGAGTGTTCAGGACTCTCCGGTGAGTGTTCAAGACGCTCCGGTGGGTCCTCAACACGCGCTCTGGCTCCCAGGCTCCAGCGTCATGAAGCCTTGTCCCGACGCAGGAGGGATCTCTCTGGCTCCTACGCTCCAGCGTGGGAGCAAATCCCAACGCTCCAGCGTTGACAGGTGACCCGTGTAACGCCGGCCAGGCTTGTGGCGGGATGCGCTGCGCTTGCCTGCCCTACGGTCCTCGACCGAACACCCAAGCACGCGCCTGACCCGCCCTACGGTCCTCCCCCTACTGCGAGTGCGGGGAGGCTTGGGTTTGAGCCGTGTTTTCCTATAGGAAAAACCGGCTTTCCCCCTAGGGTCCTGTGGTTTGATTTTGAACCACAGAGAACACAGAGAATTGACGGGTTCCCTTCTCAGTGTCCGCTGTGTTCTCTGTGGTTTAATAAGGCATGTCTTCGGGAAGCTGTATAGGCCTTCGCTCCGTCTAAAGTCATTTCCCGCTATTTTCCCCTATCTCTTTGCTATAATTAAGACTTTATTACATGCTGGCCCCGCGTTACCGCCGCATCTGCCGTCATGAGTGCCCTGCTCGAGCTGTTCCGCGCCTCCACCGCCCTGTACGGCGGTAATGCCGCCTTTATCGAGGATCTCTACGAACGTTATCTGCAGGACCCGGAGGGCGTGGATCTCGCGTGGCGGGTGCGCTTCGATGCCATGCGTCCGGAGGCGGCCGACGAGGTCCCCGCCCCCGAAATTCCCCATGGACCCGTGCGCCGGAATTTCCTGCGCCTGGCCCAGGAGAGCCGCGGGCGGGCGCTGGCGCGCTCCACCGAGCGCCTGGAGCCGGCGGCGGCGGAGCAGCAGGCGGCGGTCCTGCGGTTGATCAACGGCTACCGTTTCCGGGGTCACCAGATCGCCGATCTGGACCCCTTGCGGTTGCGCGAGCCCCCCGCGATCCCGGATCTGGACCCGGCCTATCATCGGCTGGAGGCAGCGGATCTGGATCAGGTCTTCCACACCGGCTCCCTGTATGCCCCGGACCGCATGCGGCTGCGGGATATCATCGCTCTGCTCCGGGAGATCTACTGTCGGACGGTCGGCTCGGAGTACATGCATATCACCGGTACCAAAGAGAAGCGCTGGCTCCAGAAGCGTCTCGAGGGCGGCCGGGCGCAGCCCGAGCTCGACGCCGCCGCCCGGCGTTGGCTATTGACCATGCTCACCGCCGCCGAAGGCATCGAGAAATATCTGCACGCCCGCTACGTGGGCCAGAAGCGGTTCTCCCTGGAGGGCGGGGAGGCCCTGATCCCGTTGCTGGATGCGCTTATCCAACGCGCCGGCCGCAAGGGGATCAAGGAGATCGTGATCGGCATGGCCCACCGCGGTCGGCTCAATGTGCTCACCAACATCTTGGGCAAACCGCCCCAGGATATCTTCGACGAGTTCGAGGGCCGCCCCCTGCCCGACTGGCAGGAGCTGGCCGGGGATGTCAAATATCACCTGGGCTTCGCCACCGATGTGGATACGCCGGGCGGGGCCGTGCATCTGGCCCTGGGGTTCAACCCATCGCACCTGGAGATCATCGACCCGGTGATCGAGGGCTCGGTGCGGGCCCGCCAGCGCCGCCGCCGGGACTCCGCCGGCGAGCAGGTGTTGCCCCTGTTGATCCACGGCGACTCGGCCTTCGCCGGCCAAGGGGTGATCATGGAGACCCTCAACCTGTCCCAGACCCGGGGCTTTGCCACCGGCGGCAGCATCCATGTGGTGGTCAACAACCAGATCGGCTTTACCACCAGCAACCCGCTGGATACCCGCTCGACCTTCCATTGCACCGATGTGGCCAAGATGGTCCAGGCCCCGGTCTTCCACGTCAACGGCGACGACCCGGAGGCGGTGGTCTTCGTCACCCGGCTGGCGCTGGACTTCCGCAACGCGTTTCATAAGGATGTGATCATCGACCTGATCTGCTACCGCCGCTTGGGTCACAACGAAGCGGACGAGCCGGCGGTCACCCAGCCCATGATGTATAAGAAGATCCGCGCCCACCCCACCCCCCGCGCCCGGTACGCGGACCGCCTGGCGGACGCCGGCATCCTATCCAGGGAGGAGGCGGTGGCTATGATCGAGGACTACCGGACCTCGATCGAGCAGGGGGTGGTGGTCGCCCGGCCGGTCATGTGCGGGCTCGACAATGCCTACCGGGTGAACTGGAAGGACTGCCGGATCGTACCCTGGGACCATCCCACAGACACCGGGGTCGCGCGTGAGCAGCTCCAGGCGCTGGCGGAACGCATGCTCGCGGTGCCCCCGCAGTTCGAGCTCCATCCCCGGGTGTCCAAGCTTTGGAACGAGCGCCGCAAGATGGCCAACGGGGCCCAACTGGTGGACTGGGGCTTTGCCGAGAACCTGGCCTACGCGACCCTGGTCGATGCCGGCTTCCCGGTCCGCCTGTCCGGGCAGGACTGTGGCCGCGGCACCTTCTTTCACCGCCACGCGGTCATCCACGATCAGGCCACCGGCAATAGCTACACCCCGCTGCAGCATCTGGGCGCGCATCAGGGTGATTTCATCGCCATCGACTCCATCCTGTCGGAGGAGGCGGTGCTCGGCTACGAGTACGGCTATGCTACCGCCGAGCCTAACGCCCTGACCCTGTGGGAGGCCCAGTTCGGCGACTTCGCCAACGTCGCCCAGGTGGTCATCGACCAGTTCATCACCTCCGCCGGCACCAAGTGGGATCTGTGCTGTTCCCTGGTGATGCTGTTGCCCCACGGCATGGAAGGCCAGGGGGCCGAGCACTCCTCCGCCCGTCTGGAACGCTTCCTGCAGCTGTGCGCCGAGTCCAACATCCAGGTCTGCGTCCCGACCAGTCCGGCCCAGATGTTCCACCTCCTGCGGCGCCAGATGCTGCGCGGTTATCGCAAGCCGCTGATCGTCATGACGCCTAAGAGCCTGCTGCGTCACCGGCTGGCTACCTCCAGTCTGGACGAGCTGGCGGAAGGCCGCTTTCGGCCGGTGATCGGCGAGCTGGACCCCATGGATCCCGCCCAGGTGGTGCGTATCATCCTGTGCAGCGGCAAGGTCTACTATGATCTGTTGGAGGCCCGTCGTACCCGTGGGATCGGCGATACCGCCATCCTGCGTATCGAGCAGCTCTACCCCTTCCCGACCGAGTTGCTGCGGGAGGCCATCGCGCCCTATGCCGCCGCCGGGCAGCTCATCTGGTGCCAGGAGGAGCCCCAGAACCAGGGCGCCTGGGACCAGATCAAGCACCGTTTCGTCCCCCTCCGGCCGCAAGGGGGGCAGATCTTCTATGTGGGGCGTCCCACGTCGGCCGCCCCTGCCGTGGGTCTGCGCGCAGTCCACGTCGAGCAGCAGGAGCAGCTGATCGACGAGGCCCTCACCGGCCGCATCAACCCGAGCATGAATCGCAGGATCCCCGTATGAGCACTGAAGTGCGCGTCCCCGCCCTGCCCGAATCCATTGCCGACGCCACGGTGCTGGCCTGGTACAAGCAGCCGGGCGAGACGGTGCGCAGAGAAGAAAATCTGGTCGACCTGGAGACGGATAAGGTGGTGCTGGAGGTCCCTGCCCCCATCGCCGGCGTACTCGGGGAGATCAAGGTAGCGGCGGGCGAGACCGTCCAGGCCGATACCCTGTTGGCCCTAATCGAAGCAGGCGCCGAAGCAGGCGCCGAAGCAGACGCCAAAGCAGGCATCGAAACAGGCGCCGTCACGGAGCCGGCGTCTTCCCCGGCAGCGGCGGAAGCGGCGGCAGCGGCGACACCGACGGAGCCGGTGCTCGCCCCAGCCGCCCGGCGGCTGGTCAAGGCGCTGCATCTGGACCCTGCGGAAATCCCCGGCAGCGGCAAGGATGGACGGGTGCAGAAAGCAGACGTGACGGCCTTCCTGGATGCCCAAAAGCGGGAACAGGCCCAGGCCCAACCGCCCACCGAGCCGGATGCGACCGCCCCTGCCCCCCTCTCCACGGCAGACCAGCCGCGCCTCACCGGCGAGGCCGGGCGGCCGGAGCAACGGGTCCCCATGACGCGGCTGCGCGCCCGGGTCGCCGAGCGCCTGGTCCAGGCCCAGCAGACGGCCGCCATCCTTACGACCTTTAACGAGGTGGACTTAAGCGCCGTGATCGCGCTGCGCAAGCGCTACCAGGACCAGTTCGAGAAGACCCACGGCGTGCGCTTAGGCTTTATGTCCTTCTTCGTCAAGGCCGTGGTGGAGGCCCTGCAGCGCTTCCCGGTCATGAACGCCTCCGTGGACGGGAAGGACATCATCTACCACGGCTACTACGACATCGGCATGGCGGTGAGCTCCCCCCGCGGCCTGGTGGTCCCCATCCTGCGCAACTGCGACCGGCTCACCATGGCCGACATCGAGCAGGGCATCCTGGAATTCGGCCGCAAGGCCAAAGACGGCACCCTGAGCTACGAGGAACTCACCGGCGGCACCTTCTCCATCACCAACGGCGGCGTCTTCGGCTCCCTGCTCTCCACCCCCATCCTCAATCCGCCCCAGAGCGCCATTTTGGGCCTGCACAGGATCCAGGACCGCCCCATGGCGGCACAGGGTGAGCTGGTGATCCGACCCATGATGTATCTGGCCCTGTCCTACGACCACCGCCTCATCGACGGCCGCGACGCCGTGCAGTTCCTGGTCACCATCAAGGACACCCTGGAAGACCCGGCGCGGCTGTTGTTGAGGATTTGAGAGGGAGTAATGCTCTCGAGTAATTTGCACCAGCCGGTGTTGTTTACGATACCATTCCAATGAATTTCGATCAGGAGCGGCCTGTGGGACAGTCCGTAGGATGGGCAAAGCAAGCGTCCGGCAAGATGGTCCAAGGTTTAGATCGTCCCGCACAGGTTCCCGAACCGCGGCAGCGCGGTAGGGTGTAGCAAGCGCAGCGTGCCCATCAATCCCTAGCCGGATTTGATGGGCACGCTTCGCTTTGTGCATCCTACAAACAGTCGCGGCTCGGGAACCGCCGTGGCATGATCAAACCTTTAAGGACCCTTGCCGAACGCTTGCTTTGCCCATCCTACGCGGCTCACACCCAGTAAGCACGCGTAGGGCGGATAAGCCTGCCCCATCCGCCGTATGTTAGCCACCTCGGTCGGGTGGCGGCCAGGCTCCTTCCTGTGTCGGCACGGGGCCTGACTTGACCTACGGGCTCACGTTGGGTGTAGGATGCGGTGAGCGTGGCAGGTCTTACCGGGTGGCACTGCGAGGAGACGCGAACCGCATCGGTGATGCGATGAGTATGGCAGGTCTTACAGGGCAGGGTAGTGGTTAACATTTAAGTGTAACATGGCTAATAACAGTGTGTTGGGCACACCGCCGTCCCTGGCGGCTTTGCCCAACCTACGAGCTGCACCCCCGCTCCCACCGAGGGGGTCGCAAAAGCCCCTCTCCCGCCGGGAGAGAGCCTGCCCCGAGCGCAGCGAGGGGGCGATGCCGAGTATGACCGGCTTTGAGTTCGGCACTTCGGTTAACAACCAGTCTTGGGCCTGCGAGACTGGTGAGGTCCGTACCCACGGCGCGCACTCCAGTCCAATGCCGTCGAGTTAAGCGTCACCGGCACCGTTTGTGATCGAAACCCCTCTCCCGGCAGGAGAGGGGCCTTTGCGACACCCTCCCACCGGGAGAGGGGCTTTGGGGCTTAACTCAACGGCATTGGTGTTTGATCTCCACCCCTGCCGTCTCTCGCATCCCGACTAGTACCCCGTTTCAGCAAAATTTTCGGTAAAACCAGTCTCTGTCATCTCGACCGAAGGGAGAGATCTGTGACGATGAGACAACCACAGAGTCACAAGATCCCTCCTTCGTCGGGACAAGGATTTCTCGCTTCGCTCGAAATGACAACCAGCAAAATTGGATGAAACCTGGTACTAGAGCCATCCCACATCATGGACATCCGGCTGTGCCAAAATGCACGGACCACGCCGGCGATTCGTCTCGAGTCGCGGGCCCAACCCCCAAGGGTGAGCAACCGGGAGTCGGCATCCCGCCCGTGCTCCCGGTACGGAGGGCTGCATGGCTGAAGCTTCACTTAAACAATCCGTTGTAAGGCCCGAAACTCCCCCTGTAATGCCTCAAGACACGCGTAAACAGCCGGGCCGAGGGGGGGCGGCCGCATCCATCGGCAGCGCCGGTCACCCGGCAAGGGACCTCTATTTCAGTCCCAAATTCCTGCTGTACTCCATCGATGCCTGGGAGCACGATCGGGATCAACGCTTCGACCTTGCCGCCTTGACGGACTCCTTTCGTGAATCCGTCCCGGTGCTGGACTTTCTGGACTGGGAGATTACCGCCATCGAGCGCGGGTATGCCCAGACCCAGCTCCCCCTGACCCCCAATGCGTCGAATCAATACATTACCCACCAGGCGGCCTTGATGCTGCTTGCCGCCGACTACACCGGCGGCCTGGCCTTGGCCTCCCTCCTGCATCTGGTCCCCATCATTGGATTTTGGCCGTCCGTGGATGACAATGCGGGCTATATGTGGGGAGCCAAGGCCGTGATCCGCTGGCACGTCCCCAGTTGCCACAACCTGATCTGCAAGGCCCGCATCGACAAGCCGAGGTGGGAGGGCTTGGCGAGACGATTCACCAACAGCCGGAAGCTGGTAGCCACGATCCCGGTGGAGATGTTTAATGGCGACCAGTTGGTGGCGGAGGCCGATTTCACCTATTGGGTGCAAGACCTCGCGGGTATGAAGCGGCATGCCTTTGACCAGGGGCAGACCGATCTGCTTTATAAGCACAAGACCAAGACCACCGCCAAGCTGATTGTGGGCCTGCGCGCCCTGGAGCAGGAGCGACCGGTGGCCGAGCGGCGCTTCGACGACCCCTATGCCTTTATGCTGGCGGGCAAGCAGGGCATTACCCTGGCCAGACGCTTCGGCATGGGCACGCCGCAACTGCAACATCTGGTGGCGGGCAGGACCCGGCACCTAGACCGGAACGTCACGGAATTCGCACGGGAGTTCACGCAGAAACAGGCCAGCTTCAATGTGGTCAATATCGGCGCCGGTTATGACAGCCGCTTTTGGCGCTTGAAGTTCGAAGGGGCCACCGTCTATGACCTGGATCTGCCGGTGATGCTGAATGAACGCCGGCGGATCTTTGATTACACCAGGGATCGGCAGATCCATAATCTCGAGATCGACCTGGAGACCCAGGCGATCGATGCGGTCTTGTCAGCCAGCGGTCGTTTTGATTCCAGTGTCCCTACCTACTTCATCTGGGAGGGCGGCTCCATGTATTTTCGCGACCGGCATATCGACCGCATCTTCGGTGCCATCACCAGGGTTATGGCACCCGGTTCCCGATTTTGGTTCGATTATGTGTCCAAGGCGATCATCGAGGGGACCACCGGCATCCGCGAGGCAGAGAATTTCATTCAGACAATGCGGAAGCTGGGGGAACCCTTTGTCACCGGGTTCGATGACATGGGCCCGCTGGCAAGGCGATATCATCTCGAAATAAAGGAAGACGCCGCTGCCGGATCCGTCTTGGGTATCGGGGAGGCGATCTATAACCACTATCGCTTTTGTATCTTGGGGAGGGGCTAGCACCATGGCCTTCATAGGTTCCGTCATTGTCGCTTGGTTCACCAGATCGATCGAGTTTCTCCGCCGGGATTATGCACGCAACCAGATCACGCTGGAGTTTGCCAGATATGTCGGCTGGTGGGCCCATCCGCTCTATTATCTGATCTGGACGGCCATTCTGCCCCAACCCTATGAATCCGCCTGGTTGCGCTTCGCCTCGGGCATCAGCTTTATCCCGTTTATCTTCTATAAACACTACCCGGTAAGATTCCAGCCCTGGTTGAATCTCTGTTGGTATCTGTGGTTGACCTTTACCCTGCCTGTCATCTTCACCTTCCTGATGCTGATGAATGACCTGTCCGGGATGTGGCTGGTCTGTCAGACCATGATGTTTCTCGTGTTCGTAATATTTGTTCCCAATCTTTTCCTGATGACGTTCTTCCTGGTCGCGGGCATGGCGATCGGGTATCTGGGCTTTGTGTGGACCACCGGCAGCCACCTGGTCCTGACCACCGAGATCATCGAATACATGCTCCCAATCCCCATGGCGATGCTGTGCGCGATACTGTTCAATTTTACGAAAAAGCGAGGAGAGGTCGCCCTAGAGAAAAACCAGGCATTGCAATCCTTGGCTGGCGGTATCGCCCATGAGATGCGCAATCCGCTGGGACAGCTCCGCCACAGCCTCAATAGTATCCAAAACCAACTGCCGGTCTATCACCCGGAGCGACCGACCGCGGCCCTGGATGAGACGTCCCTCGAACGCATCTATCAGGGGGTTGGTCACGGCCAGATGGCGGTCAAACGCGGGATCCAGATCATCGATATGATCCTGGACGAGATCCGAGAGCGGCCGATCGATTCCGATCGCTTCGTCTATCTCTCGGCCGCCCGCACCACCCACAAGGCGCTCGACGAGTATGGCTATGACTCCGCGGGCGAACGCGGGCGGGTCCATTTGGAGGCGCAGGAGGATTTCAGCTTCCGCATCGACGAGACCCTGTATATCTTCGTCCTCTTCAACCTGATGAAGAACGCCCTCTATTATTTCAGACACCGCGGCGAGGGCGAGATCCGGATCCGGCTGGCGTGCGGGGACGCGCATAACCGGGTGTACTTTCGCGACACCGGCCCCGGCATCCCCAAACCGGACCTGGCGCGGCTCTTCTATCGCTTCTTTACCGCCGGCAAAGCAGGGTGGACCGGCCTCGGCTGCCTACTGCAAACGGGTGGATGCATTCCTCGGCGGCGAGCATTACCTGTGATTCGGTCCTGGGGAATACACCGAGTTCACCCTCAGCTTTGGCGGTGGTGGAGAGAACCTGGCCGCCGACGAGGCCTGATCATCGCCGCGGCCCGGCCTGCGGTGCCTGCGGTAAGCGCCTGGTGGTCGATGACGAGTCCTCTCCACCGCGCGGTGGTGCAACAACAGCTCGCGCCCCTTGGAGGTGGTGTGATCGACGAGGTAAGGACGGTCGCCAGGCCATCGAGCTGGCGCGCACTAACCCTATGACCTGGATCCCCGCTGGATCTCAACATGCCGGTCGCGAACGGCTAGCGAGGCGCCGCTGAGCGCTCCTCGATGGGGCGAGGCCTGGGGAACAGGCACCGACGCGGTGGCGGCTATCCCCATCGTCGCCCACACCGCCGAGCTGCCCTACATCGCCCGCGGCAAGACGCGGGTGCGTCGGGATGCGGGAGTTGGTCGCTCGCCGCAGCCAGGCCGAGCTGATCCGCGCCCGCGTCCGGTCCTGGAGGCCGGTCCGAATCCGGGGGTTACCTTTGCTGACACCGGTGGATTGCCGGTGCTGCTGGTGGACGACTCGGCCCCTCAACCGCGACCTGGGCTGGCACTCAGTCTGACCAACGCCGGCCTGGCGGTGGACAAGCCGTCGACGGGGCCGGAGGCCTGGGATCCGCTGCAGGTGCAGGCGCATGTCTGCTCATTAATACCCATCGCCGAAAAGCTGGATTTGCCTGGCACTGACCCGTCGTGGGTCCGGGTAATTCAGCTTCGGACGCTGGCTGCGCCGACTGCCGATTATCGCCTTTAGCGGTGCCGAAGAGGAAGCGGACGTTAAGGCGGCCGGGGTGGATGCCTATCGGCTCGTTAATCGACCATCGAGGCTACTGGCGACCATCGGCGTTGTTGACCGGACGCCCCAGCCTGCGTCTGACGCGTCCCCGTCAAATTCAAGTGGACTACCTGCCGCCACCCGCGTTCGACCTCGGTCTCGCCGCCAGGCTCGGGGTGTCGCTGGCGAAAATGGCGGAGTTCTTCGCGGTCTTCCGGGCTGAATCCTCGAGACATCCTGGCCATCCTGCGCCAGGCCCTGAGTGCGGACGAGGGATACGGCTGTGGCTGCTTTGACGCGCAGGCGCACAAGCTCGCTGGTCCGCTGCCGCCTTATGCGCCGAACGTCCGGGCGGCCGCCGAGGCCCTGGAGAATAAAGGTGTCGTGATTTATCGGACCGGAAGCCCCGAGGACCTGACGACAGACCTGGTCCTGGCCCCCCGGAGGCCTGCTCGCGGCCTGAAGCGGGTGGAGACGTGTAGGGCGCAGGGCCAGCCCACCGAACACCTGATCGCGCGCGGTAGCCCAGGTAGGTCGGGTAAGACGCGCCTGCTGCGAAGCTGCTGCCATTAGCCGCGGTGATTGGCGCGTCAAATTGACACCGGGTGGTTGAAGCGTCGGGTACGGGCCCGGTGGTGAGTTGTTACGAAGCAGGCTGGCTTCTGGCGGCACCGCCAGTTGGCCGAGTTGGGGATCGCGAACCAGTCACACGGTAGTGGTGGGCACAGCCCACCCTACCGGTTCCGTTCATCGAGCCGCGACTTAATTTGACTCAACGCGGACGGCGCAGCCGCCGGCGTCCCTGGTAGGCGGCAATCTGGCGGATGATGGGCTGGTAGGGGAGAGCAGCCAAGGTATGGAAGTGGTCCAGTGCTGCCGCGATGATGCCGTGGATGTCCTCGATGGTTTCCGGGATCGGCGCGTCGGGCATCGCGACGGCGTGCAGTCCACGCAGGCCGCCGACCTGGACCCGCATGGCCTTGGCATGGGGCAGGGCCGCGTCCTCGTCCGTGGCCTTTAAGGCGAAGCGGGCCTGCCGGCGCAAGAGCTCGAGCAGCTCCAGACACCGGGCCTGGGCCGCGTCGGAGCCGCAGTTGATCCCCTCGCGCTCGGCGATGCAAAAGCGCCGTCCGCGGCTGCATCCGCAGTTGTTGGTCAGGATGCTCTTCTCGAATGGGCAGAAGCGCTCGTTGATGGCGCGGTAGGTCTTACGGAATACCTCGTTATCCATGTCCGCCGGTGCCTAGTACATCATTTCGCTTGATAGTACATAAATACGCCGCCATTCAACGCCAGAGACACAGCAGGGCGGGCGCGTATAAATTTCTTTTTGATTAACAAGTTACTACCAGCCGTGTCGATTGGGCAAAGCTGGGAGCGCCGGCATCCTGCCGGCTCGTAGGTTGGGCAAAGCCGGATCAGGGACGATCCGGCGTGCCCAACATCAACATTTCGTTGGGCACGGCGCACCGTCCAAAGATGCGGTTCGCTGCGCTCACCATATCTTACGGCCCTTGCCCAACCTACAAGATCATGTTTTCGGGAGGATTTATACGCGCTCGCCCTGAGAGACACAGAGGACCCAGAGAGTACACCGAGGAATTTTTCTTCAGACCCGGCGAGCATGGCGAAAGCATGCAGGAAATGCTCTGATTTCTCTGTGCCTCTGTGGTGAAACGAAAAGGCCCGGTAAGCAGTGACAAGTCAGGATTCACACCACTGACGGCAAATCGATTGCGACCGATTTGCGTTCATTTGCGGCAAAAAGGAATTTGCCGTACCGGATTAGTCATCCGCTTTGCGGGTAAAGCGTTGGATCAGCCGCCGCTCCCGCTTGTTGGGGCGGCCCCTGGCCCCCGGTGCGGCAGCACCGCTCTCACGCCGCTCCTGCACCTGGGCCTGGCGACGTAGGCGGCTCGCTTCGCTCTCCTCATAAAGCAGAGCGGCCTCGGAGGCCGGACGGCGCTGCCGAGAGATGCCCTTGACCACCAAGTCCCATTGCAGGGAGCCCTTGTGAATGACCAGGTGTGTCCCCGCCTGGATCGCCTTTCCCGGTTTAGTGCGCTGGCCATTGATCTGGACCTTGCCCCCGTTGATGGCCTCCACCGCCTGTCGGCGTGTCTTGAAGAAGCGCGCGGCCCAGAGCCATTTATCGAGGCGAAGATCGGCGTCCCCGCCGGCGGTGTTTGCGCTCATCGTCCCAGCAGGGGGTCGAGCTCCCCGCGTGCCTCCAGGGCCGCCAGGTCGTCGAAGCCGCCGACGTGAAAGTCATCGATGAAGATCTGAGGGACCGTGTGGCGCCGGCTGCGTTCCATCATGATCCGCATTTGCTCCCGATCGGTGTCGATACGGATCTCGTCGAACTCGATGTCCTTGCGCTGAAGCAGGTGTTTGGCCCGGGTGCAGTAAGGGCAGATTCCGGTCGTGTAGATGATGACTTTAGGCACCTGTACTACCTGGTAACTTCGATAAAACGAGCTGCCGGACTGGACGCTATCGCTCATTATCACCGATTGCCTGCGGTGGGTATATGCGCTCAGGGAGAGTATGTATAAAGCTTCCCAGAAACATGGTCTTGACGGAACGGTTTTCCCGGCTTCCAGTCGCCAGCCACCAGCCGTAGCGGAATCATTAGGTCTTGGCTCTTTATGGATTCTGGACTGCCAACGATCATGGAAGGGTCCCACCGGACGTTTTGGAGTGCGGCGGCAACCTCACCCCGATGCTTACCGGAACCTACAGCGCCAGGCATAAGCGGGGGGTCGGCCAAGTGGCACGATCCTGCCGCCGCTTTGGATTTGGCGATGTATCCGTTCCCAGCAAAGGTGTTGCGGCCAGGGGAAAGCGCCGTCGCCGCGGCGCGGGTGGAACCTAAGTGCCCGGATTCCCGGCCAACGCCGCTGGTATCCCCCGTGGCTGAGGTTCGATGCGACCGCACCGCTTTGCCGGCGCACTCCAAAGCAGTCCGGAATCCATAAAGAGCCTAGGTCTTTTTCAGGGCACCTTGGAAAATTCAAGGCATTCATGTAAAATCAAGAACGTCCTACCATTTTTCAAGGCCCCTTTCAGAACCCATGTCAGTCCGGTACGGGCTGATCCGTGGCGATCTCGAAGTCGCGGATGCGGACATCGACCCGCTTACCGTCGGGGAAGGACATCTCTTTGTACAGTTGGATGTTCATGGTGCGTAATCGGTATACTCAGGATTTGGGGTGATGGGCGGGCCGGGTCAAACCCTGCCCACCTGCCCCGCGGCTCCCTTCGCGCGCTCCTCAACGCTCTCTCCGGCGAGCAGGCGTAACATCTCTCTGGCTTGCAGCAAAGGGTAGCTTCTTCTCGTGAGGGGGGCTGAACGGTTAGCCGCAATCGAAGTCAATCAGGTGATCCGCTTCGAACACGTCACGAAACGCTATCCGCAGCACGGGAATGCCCTCAGCGACCTGAGCTTCGAGCTCAAAGCCGGCGAAATGGCGTTTCTCACCGGCCACTCGGGTGCGGGCAAGAGCACCCTGTTGCGATTGATCGGTTTGATCGAACGCCCGACCCGGGGCCAGGTCATGGTCAACGGACGCAACCTGAGACACCTGCCCACACGCAAGATCCCCCTGCATCGCCGCGAGGTCGGGATGATCTTTCAGGACCACCGCCTGCTCGCGGATCGCACGGTATTCGACAATGTGGCCCTGCCCCTGGTTGCGGCCGGTTACCGGCACAAGGAGATCCGCCGCCGGGTACGTGCCGCCCTCGACCAGGTAGGTCTGCTGGGCAAGGAGCGGACCTTTCCGGTCACGCTGTCCGGCGGCGAGCAGCAACGGGTCGGCATTGCCCGGGCAGTTGTCGCCCGCCCGCCCCTGATCCTGGCCGACGAGCCGACGGGCAACCTGGACCCGGAGCTCTCGCGCGAGATCATGGGGTTGTTCGAGCGCCTCCATCGGGTCGGCATCACCCTCCTCATCGCCAGTCATGATCTGGCATTGATCGCGAGCCTGCCCTACCGGACCTTGACGCTGACCAACGGTTCGTTGGTGGGGGACACGGGCACCCGGTAACCTCATGCGCGCACATCGCCGCTCCGTCCACAGACGCGTTCGCGTCCACCCGTTTCACCTTCCGGCCACCTGGTTGAGCTACCACCTCCAGGTGGCATTGGGCAGCCTCGGGCGCCTGTTGCACAACCCGTGGGCGACAGGCATGACGGTTGCCGTAATCGCCATCGCCATCGCCTTGCCCGCGAGCCTGTACGCACTCACCCGGAACCTGAACCTGCTGAGCGAGTCCTGGGGCCAAACCACTGCCATCTCCCTGTTCCTGACCCCGGATACGGATATTGAGCAGGCACGGGCATTGGCGGTGGAGCTGAGGGCGCACCGCAATCTGGACCAAGTCACCCTCATCAGTCCAGATCAGGCGCTGTCGGAGCTCGGCGGTTACGACGGCTTCAGCGAGGCAGTCACCCAACTCGAAGAAAATCCGTTACCAGTGGTACTTGCGCTGCAACCGACGCCGGAGGTCCGGATACCCGAGGCCCTGGAACGCCTGGCCAAGGAAGTCGAAGCGCTGCCCCAGGCCGATTTTGCGCGTCTCGACACCCGCTGGGTACGTCGCTTTCAGGCCATCCTGAACGTGACGCAGCGCGGGGTCGTGCTGCTCGGCGGTGCACTGGCCCTAGCCGTCCTGCTGGTGGTCGGTAACACGATCCGCCTGGAGATCGAGAACCGCCGCAACGAGATCGAAATCATGGAATTGGTGGGGGCCACACCGGCGTTCATTCGTCGCCCCTTCCTTTACACCGGCGGCTGGTACGGGTTGTTCGGCGGGATCGGCGCCTGGTTGCTGGTAACCTTGGCGCTGGCCCTTATCCAGGGTCCGGTTTCCCGTCTCGCCGCGCTCTATCATACCCAGTTCCCGCTTGCTGGCCTGGAGGCGACCGCTTCGCTGACGATACTCGGCGGTAGTCTGGGTCTCGGTCTGCTCGGGAGTTGGGTCTCCGTCGGGCGTCACCTCAGCGCAGCGCAACCGCACTGAATCCCCACGTAGGTAGTGGTAAATTTTTAAATGGTTAGCATAGAGCAGTTCATTATGCCCCATTGCTTCATTTGATCCCCTCTCCCCGGCCCCTCGCTGCGCTCGGCGCAGGCTCTCTCCTGGGGGAGAGGGGGTGCAGCTTGTGGCGTGCCCAACCCCCTGCTAGTGGCGATGTTTCCATTTAGACCTTAACCACTACCCCTACATAAGCCCCATCCTGAACGCCAATTCGATATTGCCTGCGCACCTTTGCCGGTGCTAGTATATTTCTTATCGAAATACTCAGGTATAAGCCAAGATGACTACAGATATTGCAACCCTGCCGACAGGCAACATCGACGCCTATATCGGTGGCGCCTATCAGATACCCATCCTCACGGCAAACGAGGAACGCAGGCTCGCCGAGCAGCTACGTGACTATGGCGACATGGAGGCAGCACGGCGGTTGGTATTGTCCCATCTACGCTTCGTGATTCGAATCGCCCGCGGCTACCTCGGTTATGGCCTGCCGCTGCCGGATCTCATTCAAGAGGGCACGGTGGGTCTCATGAAAGCGGTCAGGCGCTTCGAGCCGGACATGGGCGTACGCTTGGTGTCCTTTGCCGTCCACTGGATCCGGGCCGAGATTCACGAGTACATCCTGCGCAATTGGCGGATCGTTAAGGTGGCCACCACCAAGGCCCAGCGCAAGCTGTTCTTTAATCTGCGCAGTGCCAAGAAGCGTCTGGGATGGTTCTCCCGAGAGGAGGTCGAGGGGGTCGCCGAGGATCTGGGCGTCAAACCGGAGACGGTGTTGGAAATGGAATCGCGACTGGCCAATCAGGACCTCGCCTTCGACGGCGACGATAGTGACGACGATGAAGGTCCGTCGGCACCAGCAGCCTATTTGCCGGATATGCGGATGGAGCCGGCAAGCACCATCGAGCGCGAAGACACCATGACGGATCGCCGCCGCCGTCTCTTGAGTGCGCTCAATGGCCTAGATAACAGGAGCAAAACGATCCTGGAGGCGCGCTGGCTGACCGAGAAGAAGCAGACCCTGCATGAGCTTGCACAGCAGTTCGGCGTTTCCGCCGAGCGCATCCGGCAAATAGAGAAAACCGCCATGAAGACGCTACGACTACAGCTGGAGGTCTGATGCCTTCTTTGCAACATAGGCAACCGCCAGCACGGGTCGACTCCTACCCCACATCCTGAAATGCCGGTAGTGGGAGACACGGAGTTCGATCGGTTTTCCGATTGATAGCGGGTTGATAGGGGGGAGGCATCCCTGCTCCCACACGGGTACCTTAGAAATTTCTCAAGCTACCCTCGAAAGAATTATTTGATGAGCTTCTTGACCAGGCCAACGACGGCTAACAGCACGCCGCCGCCCACACCGCCTCCGGCGACACTGGTGAGGATTCCGGCGAGGTCTAGGCCTCCGGCGGCCTCGGCACCTCCTACGCCCAACATACCCAGTAGCTGGCCACCGAGCCCACCACCGATGATGCCGGCGATCGAGTTACCGAGTGTCCCCAGCGAAAGGTTCTTAAACAGCCCTCCAGCGATGTTACCACCGACCGCTCCGCTGACAAGCTGGATAATCAATCCGGTCAATCCTTCCACGATGTATGCCCCTTTGTATTGATGAACAACGAAATTACCGGTCGCACATGGGTTAACGCGACGCCACTCTCGATACCGGAGACGTGCAGCGCGGCGAAAAATCCATGCGTGACAGGTATACTATGAATGAAAACCTACCGGGTCGCAACGGATAGGTGTGGCGAATGGTGCCAGACTTCGAATCTAAATAACCCATCGAGCCTGACGGTAAGACTCGAAGTGGCCCCCTCGTTACAACGCGATATCCTGGACATACACATAGGTGCGACAAGAAAAGGGGTTAGGTAGGGCGCATGAAAGACAAGGCTAAGCACTCGCGGACAACCAAGATTGCTCCGGGCCACCGCCACGCCACACAGGCGGTTTTGGTTCGTTGCCATGCATCGCAAGATGCGAGGGGTCCGTTCACCAAACAAACCAAACCCTTCGAACGGGATCCATTCCGCCGCCGCTCGTTGCTCCATTCGGCAATATACGCCCTTCTGACCGCATCTTCCCTGTCCCTCCTGGCATCCTGCGCTCAACTTCAGCTATCTCGGCCTCCGAAGGTTGTATCCACACCACCACCGAAGCCAAAGCCGAAGCCGGTAACACTCTATCAGTGGCAAGGGAATGGACGCAAAGTCTCCCGCATCGAGGTCGACCTCGACAAGCAAAAGGCCTTTTTCTACGCCGGACCTAATGAGATCGGCTGGGCGAGGGTAGCGGCCGGTGTGCGCTCGACTCCGACGCCGGTGGGAAAATTCAAGATCACCGAGAAGGTCGCGAAGAAGCGTTCGAATCGCTATGGGAAAATCTATGACAGCAAGGGTAATCTGGTCATTCGGAATGCCGCAACCAATATTGACACCATTCCGAGCGGGGGACGTTTCGAGGGTACGCCCATGCCCTTTTTCATGCGGTTGACCAACGGCGGCGTCGGTCTACATGGGGGGCCAATCCCCCGGGCGGGCCGACCAGCCTCTCACGGCTGCATCCGTCTACCCCCTAAGCTCGCCCCTATTCTGTATCAACACACGGCAATCGGAACCCCCGTACGCATCTTCGGCGGCCCCTCCGACAAGCGCTACTCCGGCACCTGGGTGCGAAGGCAGAGGACGTAAGAAAACAGGAGCTAAGGGCTGATCGGTTGCGGCGGGCTGATCGCACTCCCACTGCTCCCAGTGTCAAGTGCGGCGGCACCAACGGCACCGGCACCGACAATGCCCGCTACTATAGGTGCCGCAGCTATAGCAGGAGCAGGCGCTGCGCTAGGCGCAGCGAGTGCGGGTTCGGGCAGCAACGCGAGGGCCGCACAACATTCTTCGGCGTTAACGGTATAGGGCGATACCTCCTCCGTTACCTCGTAGTCACAACCGAAATAATACTCGACCATGGCGCTCGAGTCTTCCGAGGCCATCACACGATCCCCCCCCTTGAGCTCCATACCCACTACGCCGTCGATATACTGGGGTCCTCCCTTGTCCACCGTCACCTGGCCATCGAGGCGCCCGAACACAGCAATCGCGTCATGCCGCGAGTGCTTACTCGCATCGAGGCGTGCGTAACAATCGCACTGCTCCTTGTTCACAGAATAGTCTGCGCCCCCTTCCACCGTGTAGCGGCAACCCTCACGATACTCTATGACGGCGGTTCCGCCTTCGGCAACACTCACCCGATCACCCTCTTTCAGCGCTGCGCGGACAGACTGCACCTGCCCATCGACCTGCACCTTCCCCTCGACCCGCACCAGCTCAGCTGCCGCATCCTCGGTGACAGGTTCAGCCCCCGGATTTTCGGCAGCACTTCCAACCCCCTCAGCTACCGCCTTCTCGGCGACAGGCTCAGCCCCCGGACCTTCGGCAGCACTTCCAACCCCTAACACCAGGGTTAGGCCCATGCCGACGAGAAGGTGGGATGTGAAAATTCGTTTGAACATAAGCATTGCCTTAGCTCCTGACAAGCCGGTTAGTCAACTTTACTACATTATTGGTTAAGGTGTGGTTACCAACTTAGGGTTTAACCAAGGGTAGTGCTTATGTATGTAGTGATCGTGTAGTCTTCCCATCGAAGAGGGAAAAGGCTCAGTAGCACGCTCATCACTACACATTAGGCACTGCCCCCAACCTAACGGATCCACAAGATTTCACAAGGTTTTCGAGAAAACCTACCCTGAATGCCTTCCCCCTCCGCCCGCCAGTCAGGGAAATTGATCTAGCGCAGCTAAAAGCCACGTATCTAAATCCCCTCTCTAGGGAGCTTCGCCGACCAAGGTCGGGTGTCTTCCATGATTGTGAGCAGTCCGAAATCCATGTGGAGCCTTGATCAACCCAACACTCCGCAGTCAGGGCACCCTTCTTCCTGAATGTCCGCTGAATCCGATACCATCCTCAATTATAGTATAGCCTAATCTTTGCGAGGGCCGAAACGGAAAAGACGCGGAAAAGACGCTTAAGGATAAAGATCCTCCCATCTTCAAGCACACAACTGCTTTGACAAATGGAGCGAGGCGGAAACTGCGTTTTTACTTCGCGTCTTAGAAATTGCCGGGGAAGCAATTTTTCAAGGCCCCTAACTAGTACCTAGTTTCGACCGATGTTGCAAGTTCATAGTACCTGCTGGCTCACACGCTCCAGTACGGGGACTAGCAATATCGAGCGAAACTACGTACTAGAATTGCACCCAATTGCGCCGGGTGTCCACGCCAGATCCAAGTGCCGGGCGGCACCTACTTCGTCCAGGCGGCGGACCGGCATCCGGTGGGGTGCTCCCTTGACCAGGTCCGGTTGCTCCCGCGCCTCCGTTCGGATCTTTACCAGGGCCGCCACGAAACCGTCCAGCTCCTCCCAGGTCTCGCTCTCCGTGGGCTCGATCAGCAGGCACTCGGGAACCAACAGCGGGAAATAGGTGGTCGGGGCATGGAATCCATAGTCCAGCAGGCGCTTGGCAAAGTCCATGGCACCGATCCCCAGCTCTTTAGCCTCCCGCTGCAGGGTGATGATCAGCTCGTGGCCGGCACGACGCCTCCCGTAAGCGGGCTCGAAGCCGGCCTCGGTCAGGCGCTTGAAGAGATAGTTAGCGTTGAGGGTGGCAATTTCGGCCACCCGTTGCATCCCCTGGGCACCGAGCATACGGGCGTAAATAAAGGCCCGCAGCAAGATGCCCATATTGCCGCCGAAGGCCGTGAGGCGACCGATGCTGTCCGGGCGCGCCGTCTCGTCGAGCCAGGCATAATCGGTACCGTCACGGGCCACCAGGGGCACCGGCAGATAGGGCTCCAGGCGTTCCGACACCCCGACCGGACCGGCGCCCGGACCGCCGCCGCCGTGAGGGGTAGAAAAGGTCTTGTGGAGGTTGATGTGGATCACGTCGAAGCCCATGTCGCCGGGGCGTACCTTGCCCAGGATGGCGTTGAGATTGGCCCCGTCGTAATAGAGCAGGCCACCAACGGCATGCACTCTAGCGGCGATCTCCCGGATGTTGCGATCGAACAGGCCCAGGGTGCTGGGATTGGTGAGCATGATGCCGGCGGTGCGGGGACCGACGGCATTACGCAAAGCGGCGATATCCAGGTCACCGTCGTTCCCGGTGGGGATCTCCTTGACCTGGTAGCCGCACATGACCGCCGAAGCCGGGTTGGTCCCGTGGGCCGCATCGGGAATTAGAATCTCGCGGCGTGCAGCGTCCCCTCTGGCCCGATGATAGGCGCGGATCATAGCCACGCCGGCGAATTCACCCTGGGCGCCGGCGGCCGGTGCCAGGGAGACCGCATGCATGCCGGAGACCTCCTTGAGGATCTCCTGCAGCTCGTACAGACAGGCCATGACGCCCTGGCCGTGACTGGTGGGGGCCAGCGGGTGACGCCCCAGAAAACCCGGCAGCGAGGCCAGGCTGTTGCAGGCCCTGGGGTTGTACTTCATGGTGCAGGAGCCCAGGGGATAGAAGTGGGTATCGATGGAGAAGTTCCGCTGCGACAGCCGGGTGTAGTGACGCACGACCTGAAGCTCGGAGACCTCCGGCAGATCGGGCCGCCGCTTGCGGCGCAGACGTTCCGGTAGGTCGTCCGGCACCAGGGCCGGCGCGAGCGGTGCCTGAGCGCCGGCACGGCGTCCGGGGCGTGATTGGTCGTGGATGAGCATGGATGGATGGCCGCGGAAATTCACGTGTTAGAAATAGCCTTCGTTCAGCACGTTTCCTTCTTCCGGATCTTGGTCGTTCAGAACACCCTCTATATGAGACACAAGGCGTGCGAACACGTACGTAGAGAATGGATTCTCGATGAGGTATCCAGCATATTCCTCACGAACTTGTTGCCGGCTTTCGTATGTTGCGTAGTGGCGCCTTACCTGAGAACCAACTCTTTTTGCTTTTCGAAGAAGCAATACTTCATCAATATCGGTTGGTGCAGTGCTGATTGGAGTCATATCGAGCCATTCGCAAAGAAGATAATATTTCGCTCCTGGTACTGCCGTCTTTACATCATGTGCAGTCGCTGATGCCTCCTGAAACATTGTTTTATCAAGATTCGTTTTGCATTCTGCGCATATATAGCCAAGATATGTTTCTCTGCCTAAGACATGCTCATTAAATCCCGGATCATATGATGTTTGTATAAAGAGCTTTCGTGCAATAGTGAAGTCCTGATCCTTTGTTTGTATATGGAGCCCACCTCCACTTTCACGCCGCGTTAGGGTGGACGTAAAATATGCGGAAGAAAAACAAGATTGAGGGCCTAAATGCATTTCTTCGCCAAGATTCGGCAGAGATTTAGCGATCAGGTGAGGTAGAAATTCTTCGATTACTGTATTATCAAGTTTTAACTGACCCTTTTGCCGATACAGAAAATCACTCTCACTATCGAATATGGTATCGAGGTCGATAAACCGCTTGTATCCAGAGAGTAAGGAAACTAAATGATCAATCATAACCAACTGCTCTCCTTCGGCGTCAGTCATTTCCCGTATCCATTCGTGATATTTTTCTATCGCGTAGTCTATCCTCTCCTTGTCATCGACAGGGAGCTTGTCGTTGTCAAGCAGCGCATTAAGCTTATCCAGGTGCGGAGTCGGTAATGCCATTATTCTTTTGCCTGTGACGGTACAAATTGCGGAGAAGGCTTTATATCCTGGACACGTGAGATTGCATCTTCGAGAGATTCGTGCTTATCTTCCGGCACGGTCTTCCGCGCATCCGAGAGCACCTCTTCCCCAATTCTTCGGGCATGACTAATGACAAGAGAAGACTCAGGCTGAATTACGCCCTTCGGAATGAAGTGCAGTATATCTTCTTTGATAATGTTACCAAATTTGTTCTGGAACTGTCGTTCTTGCCGTAGAGCCGTTCGCATACCAATAACTTCTTCAGCAAGTCGGCGTAAAATAGCGCCATTGAAAAAGGCGGTTTTATGAACATTCGATTCTCGGCCTACAACAAAAATAATTCTTCCACTATCACGACAAACTCTTACCAACTCGGAAAGGGATTGGCTCATGTCGATGCAATATTGAACAACCGTTAAAAACCGGTTCTGCCGGAACTTTCGGTTTGCGCCAATTTCTGACTTTGCTGATACGAGCGGCTTCCAACCCAGCATTTCGACTGAAGAACGGTAATTGTGATGGTAATTGAACACGTTAATATAAGGCGGAGAAGTAAGAACGAAATCGATAACACTATCGTCCAGTGGTAAATATCTTGCGTCTCCTAGTGTTACAGAAACAGTTTTTCCGGATTGTGGCAAGGATTCGACAAGGGAACGCAGCTCATTCCATTTTGACCAAAAGAATTCTGCCGAAATGCTTTTGTCTCTTAAATCTAGTTTTACGATCAAGGCTTCAATCAAGGTTCTGACGTCCCGATTATCCAGTTTAGTTAAACTAGAAATAAGTGGCGTGATAGATACGTCATCGTTAGAATCCGCACCTATTGGTTCAAATAGAGGAAGCCCCAAAGGAATATATGTTGATAAGTAACTGTCTGTGCTGGAAATCAAGGAAAGGCGTTCCCTTCTGTTGTAAACAGTGAACGTGTAAACTTTAGCCAATAATTCTGCGGCAGGATTTACTTCGTACCCAAATGCTTCGTGACCTAAATGAGCAGACTCTACCAGCACTGTTCCGCTACCGACAAATGGGTCTAGAACCACATCATCCTTATGGGCGTAGCTTGCAAGGATAGCGTGGGCGAATTGGGGCGAAAATTGCCCGCGCCAAGTAAGGAGATTGGCTCGCCTTTTGTCGTCAATATCCAGATAGGTTCTATCCAAGGGTCGGTCGAACGGCATAGACTCATCCGAAAAAGAGGTCTTTTCCTCTCTACAAATAATACATTCCGTCATCTATGAACCTTTTGAACCTCTAACGCACCGATTGAGGGAGGTAGGATGCGGTAAGCCGCCAGGGACGGCGGCGAACCGCATCATATCGACCACGAAAGTCACGCAAGGACAAACATGAAGGTTCGTGTCCTTTCGTGCCGTTCGCGGTTCGAGGAAAATCAGCCCAGAGCAGCCAGGGCGGCGTCGTAATCCGGCTCTTGGGTGATCTCGGGGACCAGCTGGGTATAGAGGACCTTGTTGTCCTTATCCAGGACCACCACGGCACGGGCGGTGATGCCCGCCAGGGGGCCGTCATCCATCAGCACGCCATAATCCTTGCCGAACTTACGCGAGCGCATGATGGACAGATTAACCACGTTGTCGATGCCCTCGGCCTTGCAGAAGCGGTCGGAGGCGAAGGGCAGATCGGCCGAGATGACCAGGGCGACGGCATCGCGCTTGCCGGCCATAGTCTCATTGAATTTCTTAGTAGAGGTAGCACACACTTCGGTGTCCAGGCTGGGTACGATGTTGAGCAACTTCTTCTTGCCGGTATAGTCGGACAGGGTCTTGTCGCTCAGATCACCGGCGACCAGCTTGAAATCCGGGGCGGTCGAGCCGACAGCGGGCAAGTCGCCGGCGAGCTTGACGGGGGTTCCTTTGAGGGCGGTTTTAGCCATGGGGATGCTCCTATTTGGCTTGTCGGATGGTTGTGGTTTATTGATTCTTCAGGAATAAGGTGCTTTGGTCTTAACTGCCTTCTGAAGAATTCAGCCGCAAATGAACGCGAATGAACGCAAATGAAATCACTGCTTAAATTTGCGTCTATTTGCGTTCATTTGCGGCAAAAAATAAAATCAGTGTACTTAGTTTCTAGACAACTTCTTAGGCATGTACCGGAACACTGAACATGGTAACCAACGGATGCCTCGAAGAGGGAAGAGGAAACTCCGACAGATAAAGCGCTGTGGCCTCTTGCAAGTTCGCGATAGCCTCTTCGACTGTTTCGCCTTGGGTGGTCGTACCTGTTTCCGGGTTCAAGGCGACGTAGCCACCCTCTTCAGCAGGGGTGAGGACCGCAGTCAGTTCCATAGTAGCCTCTAGGGTAAGCGTATGGGCTTCTTGCAAAACTCAAAGATTAGCCCGAAGGCGGGCTCAGGATGCCTCTTCTTACTTGTTCTCGAACATCTTCCAATCGATTCCAAGTTGTCGTTGCTGTCCGTATTGTTCCAGCTTGAGATCGCGACTGCCAATCCGGTAACGACGTAAACCCGCTGTGTTATCCGGATTGAACCATTACGATGAGAACCACCGCCCTTGCGCGGTAACTCATAACACTCAAAGCAACCAGTTTTCGGTAAGCGCGTATAGGGCATCTTGCAAAAACTCGCAGTTGCCACCAGCGTTTCAAGCCAAACAGAACCACTTGTGTCAGGAAGCTGTAAGCTGGCAGGTAAAGAACGCCCCAAATCCCGATAGGCTTCAATCACTGCCAGAAGGGCATCTTGAACGTTAGCTAAAACTTCCTCAACGGTATCTCCTTCCGTGACTAATTCCGGTAATATCGGTGAAGTAACGGTAAATCCACCTTCCGACTGCGGATCTAAAACCAAGGGGATTTTATAAAGCATTTGAGAACTCCGAACCTTTTCTATGTCACTCTTGCGAGCTTGAGTGTTTGTTCCTCTACGACCTTGACAAGGGCTTGCATGGAATCGACTTCTGTTGCTTCGAAATAGGATTCACCACATTGGGAGCATAACCATGCCGGAACCTCATCCAGGCTGACATGAATTCCTTTCCTGTCAATGTGGAACGGCACCGTACTTTGTTTCATTTCAGCGTGGCAGTACATACATTTCATTTTCTTCTCCGAGACTTGAAATCATTAATCCATTGATCCGACCTGGGAATGTAAGCAGTGATGATTGCCAGATATTCGTCTTTTGGAGAGCAGACTATGTGTAACGCCCGGTTGTTCTCACCATACCCACCTATAAGACAGCTATGGCCTCTTACATCTTCTGGATAATCTTCAATATGATATTCAAGGCGTTCAAAAATCGCACTTTGCGGTCGTCGTCATGAAAAGCATTGAGTATGGGATTTTTCAAGGTCCCCTTAAGGTGCTTTGCTATATGATCGCCTCTTCACTTAGCTCTTTTATCAGCTCATCATGAGAAATCGTAGGCTCATCCCGTCTTTCAGCAATAGCTACCAGATCTTCTATGTCGTAAAGCAATTCCTCAAAATCGGAGATTAGGAAGAATGACGGACTTTTTTTCGCCTTTTTCGTCCGTGATATATTTTGGATGCAGCGCTCTAATGTTTAACATATTTTCCACCTCTCTGCCTTGTCACATAACGCCACATTTCGGCTTGGCAATACATGTATTTCATCGCCATATCACGATGAGACACCTAACGGATACGCCCAACTACTAGCCATTCACAGCCTTGGCGCAATCGGACAAGGGGTCTGATTACGGGTGGCAATGATACGTGCGAGCTTCCCGGCGTATGCCGTCATCTCTTCCTCGCTGCGCATCTCGGTAGCACACACGAGCAGCGCGGGATCGAGCTCGGGATAGTGTGGCCCTAGATCGAATCCGCCGAGGATATTGTGCGCGGCCAGAGCGCGCAACAGATCCGCCGTAGGAGCGGGAAGCCGCAGGGCCTTTTCATGGAAGACGGGTCGATCGAACAAGGGCTCGACACCAGGTATCTCGCACAGCAGGTCACTGAGCCTTGCGGTGTTGGCATGGCATGCGCTTGCTACCCGCTCCAACCCCTCGGCACCCAACAGGGCCATGTGGATGGTGGCGGCGGTTACCAGCAGCCCCTGGTTGGTGCAGATGTTCGAGGTCGCTTTGGAGCGGCGGATGTGTTGCTCGCGGGCCTGCAGGGTCAGGGTAAAGCCGGGTTTGCCTTCCTGGTCCAGGGTGCGCCCGGCGATGCGTCCGGGGAGCTGTCGCACCAGGGCCTGTCGGCAGCAGAGAAAACCGGCATAGGGACCGCCGGAGGCCAGCGGCATCCCCAAGGGCTGGGCCTCGCCGCAGGCGATATCCGCACCCTGCTCGCCCCACTCCCCCGGCGGTGACAACAGGGCCAGGGCCACGGGGTTGACCACGCCTATCGCTAGGCTATTGCGCCGGTGGGCCCAGTCGGTGAGGGTGTCGACCTCTTCCAGGACCCCGAAGCAGTTGGGCTGGTTGATCACCAGCGCCGTGCACTCCGGGCTTGCGAAGGCTTCGAGCTGCTCTAGGGTCGTGTGTCCGCCGGTGCGGTCGAAGGGGACCTCTATCAGCTCGATGTCCTGTTGGCCGACGATGGTGCGCAGGGTACGGCGGTAGGCGGGGTGCAGCGCCTCGGGAACCAGCACCCGGTGCGGTTTGCGATTGCGATTGCAGCGCACCGCCATGAGCACCGCTTCCGCCAAGGCCGAGGCACCATCGTAGAGGGAGGCGTTGGAGACGTCCAGACCGGTCAGGGCGGTCATCATGGACTGAAACTCATAGAGTACCTGCAAAGTCCCCTGGCTCGCCTCCGCCTGATAGGGGGTGTAGGCACTGTAGAACTCGCCGCGGGTGGCAATCTGCCACACCGCCGCCGGGATGTGGTGCTCGTAGGCACCGGCACCGATAAAGCACAGGGGCTGGCCGTCCTCTCGGCTGCGCTGCTGCATCAGGCGGCCGATCTCCAGCTCCGAAAGGGCCGGGGGGAGGTCGGGAAGACCGGTTGCCATGAGGTCCGGGGGAATCTCGTCGAACAGGTCGTCGATCCGCTCGACGCCGATGACCGCCAGCATGGCGGCCACCTCTTCTTGGGTGTGGGGGATGAAGGGCATGGAATCCTCGGTCCCTTAGCGCCAGTGCAACAGTGCCGAAGTACCGATAACCTCGGTTCGACTCTTACATTGGGAATTCCTTTTTGCCGCAAATGAACGCGAATCAACGCAAATCGGTCGCAATCGGCTCACCATCATCGACAGTCCTTGACCCGGTTGCATTTATTTGCGTCCATTTGCGTTAATTTGCGGCTAACGCTTCTGTGAAGATTCCGTTCGCTCAATGTTATCGGTGATTGAGAGCATTCGTACTAGCCTTCCTCCTCCACCAGGCTCCGGTACTCGGTCGCGTCCAGCAGGCCATCTAATTGTGAAGTATCGGATAGCCGCAGCTTGAATAGCCAACCCGCACCGTAGGGGTCGTCGTTGATGGTCTCCGGAGCATCGCCCAGGACCGTATTGACTTCCGTCACCTCGCCGTCGAGCGGGCTGTAGATATCGGAGGCCGCCTTGACCGACTCGACAAGGGCGCAGGCCTCCCCGGCGGTGACCCGGCGTCCCACTTCCGGCAGCTCGACGAACACCAGGTCGCCCAACTCGTCCTGGGCATGGTCCGTAATGCCGACCGTCACGGTGCCGTCACCCTTGTCCCGTACCCACTCGTGTTCTTTGGTGTATTTGAGGTCATCAGGTGTATTGGTCGTCATGCTCCGTTCCCTATCTTGGTGGTCGAGTGCCCGATCTTACCCCATCACAGGTCGATGCGCGGTTTTCCGTTGCGCACGAACGGCGGCTTCACCACCCGTGCCGGCACGGCTTTGTCGTGGATCAGCACCCGGCATTCCTCGCCGCTGCCCGGCGCAATCCGGGCGAAGGCGATGGACCGCTGCAAGGTGGGCGCAAATCCGCCGGAGGTGACCTCTCCCACCGGCTTACCATCCCTGAGCACCGCCTGCTGCCGGCGCAGCACACCGCGACCGGTCAGCAGCAGGCCTACGCAGCGCCGCAGTCCGCCGCGCTCACGCTGGACCTCGAGGGCACTGCGGCCGATGAAATCCCGCTCGGCAGGCTCCCAGGCGACGGTCCAGGCAAGTCCGCTCTCGAGGGGACTTACGGCTTCGTCCATGTCTTGACCGGAGAGGTTCAGGCCTGCCTCCAGGCGCAAGGTATCTCGAGCACCGAGGCCACAGGGCGCGACCTCGGCACCCTTCAGACCCCGCCACAGGGCGGGGACCTCGTCGGCAGGACAGATGAGTTCGAGGCCATCTTCTCCCGTGTAGCCCGTGCGGCTGATGAACCAGTCGCCTTGCTCGGCGGCGACGAAGGGTTTCAGCGCCAGCGACCGTTCGCGCAACGCCGCGGGGATCAGGGCGACCGCCTTGGCCCGGGCGTTCGGTCCCTGGACCGCGATCATGGCCAGATCTCGCCGCGGCCGAATAGCGATAGCCATACCCACTGCCTGGTCCCGAATCCAGGCCAGGTCCTTCTCGGCGGTAGCAGCATTGACCACCAGGCGGTAACGGCTGGGGGCGCGGAAATAGAGGATCAGGTCGTCGATGACGCCGCCCTGCCGGTTGAGCATACAGCTGTAGAGGGCCTGTCCGGGAACCCGGAGCCGCGCCGGGTCGTTGGCGATCAAGCGACCCAGAAAGGCCGACGCCCCGCTCCCCTCGAGGTCGATGATTCGCATGTGCGAGACATCGAACATGCCGGCATCCAGGCGCACCTGGTGGTGTTCCCGGACTTGGGAGCCGTAGTGCAAGGGCATGTCCCAACCCCCGAAGGGCACGATGCGGGCGCCTAGGGCCCTATGCTCGTCAAACAGCGGGGTTTTGTATCCCATGTGGCGCTTCCAGATTCCAGTCGCCAGCAGTCTAGTTGGGGTGATGGAGAAAGCCCAACATTCTTTCAATCCACAGACTATGCAGATTTTCACAGAGTTTCGTTTTCGACCAGTGAAAATCTGCCTAATCTGCGGATAGAGCGAGCAAAACCGGAACCCTAGGATGGGCTCTACCCACCGAGAAATCCATACGTGTTTGCCCTGATATTGAGGTGATACCGCGTGGACCTGGGGCTAGAATTTGCTATCCTTTTTGAGTCATACCAAGATTAGCAATCGAAACGGGCCATTTATGCTCCAGCATGGATGGGACAAAATTATAACGCACGTGAGGATATGGATATGCCGCCGAAACGCCCCCTCGGGGTGATCTTTCTATCCTGGTTGCTCCTCCTGCCACTCGCTGGTATCGCCGGCACCGGCGACAGTGTGCGGGCGCGTTTGGAGCAGCTGCGGGACGACGGCAAACCGACCGTTGCGGGAGCACCCCTCGTATCCGTGGGGCTTCTCGACGACTTTTACCGCCGGCGCAACGATCGCTCCGTGTGGCACAGCAGCCGACAGGTCGATGACCTGTTGCGCTTGGTGGAACACAGCATCGATGAGGGCTTCCAACCGAGCGATTTTCATGCCGGAGAGATCGTCGCCACCGCGCGAGGTCGGGCCCCCTCGGATCTATCCGCCGCCACACGTGCGGACCTAGAGATCCTCCTAAGCGACAGCCTGCTGCGTCTGATCCATCACTACCGTCACGGTAAGATCGACCCGCGCCGTTTGGGTAAGCATCGGAATCACGGGCAGGGAGCCTCCGCGCATGACCTGATAGACGACCTGGAGCGGGTGATCCGCGCGGAGGATCTGCAGGTCGCAGTCGAGGGCCTGGCCTCCCGGCCACGCTTTTATAAGCGGCTGCAGCAGGGGCTGGTACGCTATCGCCGGATCGCCGCCGCCGGCGGCTGGCCGCAGATCCCGGCGGGTCGCTCGCTCAGGCCCTTCATGCGTGACTCCCGCGTGCCCATCATTCGCGAGCGCCTGCGGGCGACGGGCGACTTCACCGGTGCCGCCTCCAATAGCCCGCTCTACGATCAGGCCCTCAAGACCGCGGTGCTTGCGTTCCAGAGACGCCACCGGCTCGGGGCCGACGCCACCGTGGGTCCGACGACCCGAGCGGCTATGAACGTCTCCGTTACAAAGCGGGTGAACCAGATCCGCATCAACCTGGAGCGTATGCGATGGATCTCCGACGGGCTTCCCGACGACTTCTTGCTGGTGAACATCCCGGAACAGCGCGTCAAGCTCTTCCGTGATGGGCGGCCGGTCTGGAGCTCACGGGTTATCGTCGGGCGCCGCGACCGGCCCACCCCGGCGTTCCGGGATCAGATGGAGTACCTCGAGATCAACCCCAGCTGGACCATCCCCCCCACCATCCTGAAGAAGGATATCCTGCCCGTCGTGCGCAGGAATCCGGGGTACCTGAAACGAAGAGGTCTGCAAGTGGTCACCCGCAGCGGCAAGCCCGTCTCGCCCAGGTCCGTCAACTGGAAGGTGTCCCCCGCGAGCTTTCCCTATCTGATTCGGCAGCCGCCCGGCACCCGGAATGCCCTGGGCCAGGTCAAATTTATGTTTCCTAACCAGCATTCCGTTTACCTGCACGATACCCCCAGCCGTAGCCTCTTCAAGAGGGCCAGACGCCTGTATAGCTCTGGTTGTGTGCGCGTCGAGCATCCTTGGAAGCTCGCGGAGCTGCTTCTGGATGATCCCAAACGCTGGAACCGGACCCGGTTCAAGAAGATCGTTGCCTCGAAGCAGACCCGTCTGGTACATCTCAAGGAGCCCCTGGCGATCGTCCTGGCCTATTGGACGGTGGAAGGGGATGCGGACGACAAGGTCCTATTTTGGAAAGATATCTACACCTGGGACCCCGCCATGCTCAAGGCCCTGGATAGGCGCAGTCAACCACGCATCCTGCGTCACAGGCCGGTACCGCCCGAACCGGCGACCCCCGCTCCACCGGAGGAGCCAGAGGCCGCCGAGCCGCCGCCGGTGTGGAGACCCACGATCAAGACCCTGTTCGACTTCCCCCCGCTCGATTTAACCCCCAGTGAAGGACCACTGGACGTGCACTGACGCGCAGGGAAGCGCCTAAAGATCCCTCGCTCCGTTCGGGACAAGCTCCTCTCTGGCTCCCACGTTCCAGCGTGGGAGCAAGTCCAGACGCTCCAGCGTCGAAACCTTGGCCGCTGGAGCGGCCACACTTGCGTTCCCACACTGGAGAGATTGTGAAAGTATTCGTTGCTGGTCGTCGCGAGCGTAAGCTGGCGGTCGAGTCAGTTGCGAGGGGCCAACCTTCACGGCAAGACGTTACAAACAAGGCCAAGCCCGTAGCCAGGCCGCCCTCCTGCCGCCACAAGAAACAGTTGGAAAGCCAGCTGAAGCAGATTGAACGTGATCTGGAAGCCGACACCCCGTGCCTTGATGCCAACGACGCGCCGGAAAACCCGGCCGGTGACCGGTTGGGTGAAGCCCCCGCGCTTGCCGACAAGCTGGCCGCCCTCAAGGAACGCCAAGCGCGCCAGCAGGCACAACTTAAACAGCTGGCGGACCGTAGTGAAACCCAACTGTCGCGCACCGATCCCGATGCGCGGGCCTTGAGCAAAGGCAACCAGCACGTCACCGGCGACAACGTACAAAACCGCGTTGATAGCAAACACCAACACGAAGTGACCAACGCCGGGAATGATCAAAACCAGTTGAGCGGTCAATGGCTGGGTGCCATGGCCGCCCTATCGGTCAATAAACTGACCGTTGTGGCCGACAGCGGTTACTACAGCGAGACACAACTTGCTGCCTGCCAAGCCGCCAACGCGACTGTCTACGTCCCGATCCCGGACAAGCACAAGGCCGTCAATGCCCAAGAACGCCTCCGTGGCGAGCACTTTCATTACCACCGTACCCTTGATGGCTACACCGGCCCCACTGGCGAGATTCTGCGGCCACGCGGCAGCGCCCACAAGCAAAATGGTATCTGGCGGATCTGTTTTTATTGTCTCTTTCTATTCTTCCAACCGGTCGCGCGTTGGCTGACGTTCAGCGGCCAGACGCGGCCGATCAAGCGCCTTGGCCTGGTTTTTCGCGCTGCTGAGGCCGAGGCGTGCACACCGTGGCTCCGCGTGCGAATACTTTCACAGTCTCCGGAGCCTGGGGAGCCAGCCGAAAATCAATGCCAGTAGAAAATCAATAGGTTAGTTTTTAGGCAGCCTCTAAGGCATCCCGGCGGGATGCGGCCATTCCTGGCCTATCCCGCCCTACGGGGGATCAATATTCGATTTCGAACCGCGGATGTACCCACAGGAACTCCTGCCGCTTGTTCTGTACCCGCACCAGACCGCCAAAGCCGGGGTCCTGCGCCTTCAGCCACGTCTGGAGCTGCCGCAACACCGCGCCGCGGGCCGCGATCGCCTCGCCCTGCTCCGGATCCGGCGCATCACCATACCCCGGCCAATCGGCTATCCGTTCCCCGATCTTGAGTACCGCCTCGAAGGTCTTTTGGCCCAGATCCAACTGCCCTTCGATTGCCTTGTAAGCCGCCTCGTCCAGGACCAGTTTGGTGGCCGACGCGGCCACGGGGACCACCAGGCCCAGAGTGCCCGTCAATAGTTTCAGGAAGGGCGCCGATTTCACGAGCCACTGGCGCGGCAGGTCCAGGTCGTATACGCCCTGCTTGCTGTCCGCGCCATTCAGCGCCGGCAGCGGCAGTCGGGAATGTTCGCACCATAGGGTCACCCGGAACTTGGCACTGACCCACCTGGGTCTGTCCCAGAAGCCGGGCTCCACCGGCTCCAGGCTGAACAGCCGCGGACCCTCCTTCGCCTCATCCACCAGTGTCCGCATCAGGCCAGCGTAGGCGGCCTCCACCTTGCTCAGCAGCTCCCGATTGGTCGCGTCCAGGCGGTCGAAACGCCCGATGATTTGGGCCTATTGCGTGCCTTGTTGCCGATATATGGCCTGTAACCTCCGCATTATCTCCCCGGAATTGGTGAGCAGTTCATCGAGCGGATTCGGACGGGCGGCGGGGGCGTTGCGCAGCAGTTGTTCGATATTCTGCCATTCGTTGCAGACGATGCACGGCTGCTCGGGTCGGTTGCGCCCCTTGTTCTCGATCAGCTGACCGACCTCGAATAGACCCTTGCAGGGCTGGCCGTCTTCGCGGATCGTCAGGCAGGGCACGGTCACCTCGCACCGCAGGCCCTTCCAGAAGCTCTCTACCAGCCACTTCACCTCATAGGTCAGCGCCGCCAGGAAGCGTTCCGGGTAGGGCGACCGCACCCTGATCCGCACGTCGTCGCCCATGTGCTCCAGGAAGGCCCGTGCCCCGGTATCGTCCTCCAGGACCAGGCCGCGCTGCCAATGGACGCTGGCCTTATGGTCGGTACGGCCCAGGGAGTATTTGTGCAGGCGCACGATCAATTGGTAAAAGAGCCCCTCGGCCGTGGCCGACTGGCCCTTGGCCGTATCCAGAATCCGGCAGATCTGTAGCTGCTGTTGGTCCCCGGCGGCCGGATTCTGGGGCCAGTGGGGACCCAGCTCGGGGCGCACGTCCGGCACCAGTTGCCCAATCAGGCTGGTATCCTCCGTTTCATCAGCGACCCGATAGGACAGATCGAAGCGCTCCATCAAACGCAGGAAGATCCGATGCAGTCGCTCCGGGTAGCGGTCCTCTGGTGGCCGGTCCGGGTCCTTCCATAATTGGCCCAGCCGGGCGAAACTCACCAGGCCATAGGTCTGCTTACGGGTCTGCTCGTCGTCCAACACAAAGCTGATCGCCGTCGCCAGCCAGTCCGGCTTGAGTATCACCAGATCCCGCAAGATCGGGTCGTGCTCATAGTGGATCAGATCCCCCAGCCGGTGGCAGATGCGTAGCAAGAGCCGGGCGTCTTCCCGCCCGATTCCCTGTTCCCGGCAGAGCTCGAACACCCGCTCCAGGGGCAGATAGGCCTCCTCGCTCGTGCGCAATTGCTCGCGCACCGCCTGCCAGTGCTTGGGGAAGGTGCGGCCCATCTCCGGCAGACCGGCGGCGACCCGCGCGATGGCCTGCTTCAGCTCCGCAATCCCCCGACACGCCTGGGTCCCGGGGTCGGGCCTGCTGTCTATGTGGAAGAACTCGATCACCATTTCCTTGCCGAACCGGTCCCAGAACGCCTGGCGGTCGATATCCGGCTGCCGCTCCTTGGGGCCGCCGTGGGTGGCGACCACCAGGATCCTGGCCTCCGGTGCCCGGCGTCGTATCAGCTCGATCCACTCCTCCACGAATCCCTGTTGGGGGCCTTCCCGGGGCTTCCACACCACCAGATAGAGGGCCGGATCGCTGAAAAACAACTGATGCGTGGGCCGATAGACCCGCTGCCCGCCGAAATCCCAGCCGTTGAGCCGGATCTGGGTGCCGGTCTCGGGATCGGTCACTTGCACCGGCTTGATCTCGATCCCGTGGGTCGTAGGACGGCCCTCTTCCCAGGGATCGCCGCGCAAGGCACTGAGCAGGCAGCTCTTCCCCACCTCGCCCTCGCCGATCAGGATCAGCTTGGCCTCGTTCAGCACCACCTGCGCCGCGGCCTGCGCCCGCAGATACTGCTTGACGGCATCCAGTCCCTCATCGACGGCCGCCGCCAGCTCGGGATGGAACCGATTGGATCCGACCCTCAATCTTTCGAGCCTATCCAACCGGATCAGTGACGCCGGCAGTGTCGTCAGTCGGTTTCCGGAGAGGTACAGCTGCCGTAACTGGGTGAGCTGGCCCAGAGCTTCCGGCAGTGTTGTCAGTTGGTTCCCGGAGAGATCCAACCACTGTAACTGCATGAGCCGGCCCAGCGACTCCGGTAGCGCTGTCAGCTGGTTCCCGGAAAGGCTCAGTATCTGTAACTGGGTGAGCTGGCCCAGTGACGCCGGCAGTGCTGTCAGTCGGTTCCTGGAGAGGTCCAGCCGCCATAACTGGGTGAGCCAGATCAGCGACTCCGGCAGCGTTGTCAGTTGGTTCCTGGAGAGGCCCAGCCCCTGTAACTGCGTGAGCTGGCCCAGGGATTCCGGCAGTGCCGTCAGTCGGTTCCCGGAGAGGTCCAGCCGCCGTAACTGGGTGAACCGGCTCAGGGATTCCGGCAGTGTCGTCAGTCGGTTCCCGGAGAGGAACAGCGCTCGTAACTGGGTGAGCTGGCCTAGCCATTCCGGCAGTGCCGTCAGTTGGTTCCAGGAGAGGTCCAGCGACTCTAATCAGGTGAGCCGGCTCAGTGACTCCGGTAGTTCGGTAAGCCACAGCGAGTCCTCGGCACCGTGGTCAAGGCTCAGATCGAGTCTGGTCGCCCAGGTGCGGAGTGCCGCTTCGATCTTGCGTTCCGCATTGCGGTAAGCAGCCCCATGTGCCATGGTCGGTTCCTCTCGCGTCGGGAAGGTGTCGCAAAAAGGGTGGCGTCAACCGCCAATCCGTGAAATTTTAAACCACAGAGGACACAGCGAACGCAGAGAAAAGAATCGGCCAATTCTCTGCGTTCTCTGTGTCCTCTGTGGTTCGATCATGATTCTTGCGACACCCTCATCAGGAGGGTGTCGCAAAAGCCCCGCTCCCGGTCTCTGGTTCCCACGCAGCGCCTGGGAACGAGAAAACTAAGCCTGACTGATGACCATTTGGAGCGGCAACTCGGTATTCAGGTTTTACCCGATAGCCAGAAGGGCCAACGAAATATCGGTAGTCCCGGGAGCCGACAGGATGTCGGCGGTCCCAGGGCCGGCTGGGACCGCCGTCTTTCAGACGGCTTACGGACCCCATCACCAGCTGGCGGCAACGCTCAGAGCAGACGCCTTCCGGGCCGCACCGGATAACGCTGGACAGCCGGCAGGTTTGATTCCCGTGTATACGAATGCTGGACACCGGCCTGATGCTCTCCGCGGCGCGGAGCAACCAGCTTCCCACGCAGCGCGTGGGAACGAGAAAGACCGCGTCGGGCCTCACCTTTTACGACACCCTCATCAGGGGGGTGTCGCAAAAAGGGTGGCGCCAACTGCCAATCCGTGAAATTTTTAAACCACAGAGGACACGGAGAAAACAGAGAATTTTCTCCGTGTTTTCTCTGTGTTCTCTGTATCTCTGTGGTGCAAAAACGCAAATTCGGAATCAATTCAATTTGCGTCCATTTGCGTTTATTTGCGGCTAAAAAATGTCAACAGGACCTAATATGTCAACACGTCCTAAGATCTGTCTCATCTACACCGGCGGTACCATCGGCATGATCCGGGAGCCCAAGGGCGAGGGATATATCCTGCGTCCCCCGGAAGATCCGAGCGAGTTTCTGCGTTATCTCAAGACGGAGGAGGAGATCCGGGAGCTCGCCGAGCTGGATTGCGTGGCGCTGTTGAACAAGGACAGCACCAACATGGTGCCCGCGGACTGGACAAGAATGGCCCAGGCCATCTACCAGCGTCTGGACCGGGGCTACCAGGGCTTTGTGATTACCCACGGCACGGACACCATGCACTTTTCCGCGTCCGCTCTGGCCTTTGCCTTCGGAGACCGGCTGAATCTGCCCATTGTCTTCACCGGCGCCCAGACCATCCCCGCGGTCGTCCACGGGGACGCCCGGGTCAATCTGCTGCGGGCGGTCAAGGTCGCCTGTGAGGATCTGGCGGAGGTGGTGGTGGCCTTCGGTGAATCCGTCTTTCGCGGCTGCCGGGTGCAAAAGAAGGACGCGCGGCGCTTTGATGCCTTCGAGTCCCCGGCGGAATCCCCGATCGGCTCGATCACCGAGGAGATCCTGTTGGCGACCGGACGGGTGCGGATGCGCCGCAGCCGATCGGGGCCACTGGAATTTCACCCCGGGTTCGCGGACGGCGTGGTCCAGTTCTCATTGATCCCCGGCCTGGAACCCGAGGCCCTGCGCCCGGTCCTCCACAGCGATCGCTGCAAGGGGGTCATCCTCCAATCCTTCGGCGCCGGCAATGTGCCCAACGCGGGGAGCTACTCCTTCAGGGGATTCATTCGAGAGGCCGTCAGTCTCGACAAGCCAGTGGTCATCACCAGCCAGCTCCCTGCTACCTCCACCCTCGCTTCCCCCTATGCACCCGGCCGGGAGGCCCTGGAGGCCGGCGCCATCCCTAGCGGCGACATGACCAACGCGGCGGCGACTACCAAGCTCCGCTGGGTCCTGCACCAGATACAATCGGCCATCGATAGCGGCAGTCTGGCGCCCACGGATAGGCTGGCACGGGTCAGGGAAATGATGGGCAAGGTCTATGTCGGGGAGATGACACCCAGCGATGCGCCGAGGGGAAATTGACGCCTCCGCCCTGTGAAATCTGGTAGTCGTCAAATTTTAGGTGGTTCAGTTGGGCGACGGCTGGTTTCAATTTGTCATTTCGAGCGCAGCGAGAAATCCTTGTCTCGACGGAGGAGGGATCTTATGCCTAAACAATCCCATTAGGATGAATCCTCAATGGAAAGACTTGCGTATGGGTTGGTTTTGAAGATCCCTCGCTAGGCTCGGGATGACAGGTCCGGTTGAGATGAAAAGGATCAGGCAGACTTCACGACTCAAAATTCAACCACTACCTGAAATCTTTACGGCGGTTGGCCGAGTGTGGACTAAAAATAGGCCTTTAGGACGAGCGAGGCAACACCGGCCAGCAGCACTCCGATCATCCAGCGATTGAGACGGAGCTCACCGTCCACACGCTCGAAACCTGCATCTAGCTTGGCTTCCAACCGCTCGATATCGAGTCTTGTGGCTACTTCCGCTTCTTGCTGAGCTTCCGAAAAGGCACCGACCACCGCTTCGGCCTGCCGCGACTCGAATCCGGCCGCCTCCAGCCTGCGGATGAATTTGTGCGTATCGAAAGTTACAGTTGTCATAGGGCGAAGAATGAAGAACGTCCGCAAAAGCGTCAATGTCCTGCGCGGGAGACATTCACGTCAGGGTGGAAAATCAGCCCCAAAGCCCGTAGCCGGAATCATCGGCGGGATGCGCCGTCCCTGGCTTCTCCCGCCCTACGGGCTCATGAGATGAGGGGCTGGTCGTCCGATGGATGGCGCGGAGCGGAGTGATTTGAATCACAAGGACGTATTAATCTTCCCAAAGTGGTAGTGGTTAATATTTAAATGATTTGTTGGGCACGCCACCGTCCCTGGCGGTTTTGCCCAACCTACGAGCTCCGCCCCTCTCCCACCGGGAGAGGGCCGGGGAGAGGTGATCAAACAAGAAATGGAGAGTGGCTGGTGAACCTCCTCTAGGCTACCACTTAAAAATTTACCACTACCCCAAGAACAACTTGAGGAATTCCACCAGTTCCCATGCTTCCGGTAGGGTGGGCTGTGCCCACCGACGATCCACCCGGCATCAATGAGACTGCGTCTTCTGGCCGCCGGACAGCCCAGGTCGGATTGAGTATGGGAAAAACGAGCGGGTCGCTTCGATGAGGCCATAGCGTTGCCCGCGAGGGGCATGGGCGTCTCGCCCGCAATCCGCAGTCGATCTCGCCACGGCGGAGGAATAGCATTCCCTGCCTGCCGCGGACAGGTCAGACCCCGGCGGGCTATCGGTTAATGCTTAAGTGATGCCGGTTGGGCAAAGCCTGTAAGATGGACGTAGGATGTGGTGAGCGCCGGGAGCGGAGCGACCGGCGCGAACCGCATCGATTGGTAAGGGACAGGGGACAGTTGCCGCACTCGTTCCCAGGCTCCAGAGACTGTGAAAGAATTCGCCTGCACATCTGCGCCCTGGGTTTCTGCGCATCGGAGAAGCGCAGAAATCGTGTCCAGGCGCTCGATCGGCGGCGTCTGGCCACTGACTGCCGGAACCCGCGCTTGCGCTTGCCATGAACGGAAATAGCCAATAAAAAGTGAGACTTAGGTCTCATCCGGCCAGTTGCGCGACG
>NZ_SMSC01000189.1:0-272 GCF_004359955.1 Candidatus Thiosymbion oneisti | reverse complement strand
GCCAGAGAGAAGGTTCTTATTATTCGGCAACAACAAAATTAGAACACTACCCCTGTATCCATATTGGATGGGTGACAGTGATGCTCCAAGTATTTTTGAACCATTTCGTCTGTTACATTCCCTGTTGTCTAAGCACCCTATCCTATCGCCTAAAAATACTTTCCCCAATATCGTTTTTTAGCTCGGGGAATTCGCTTTGAAGAAACGGTATGATTACTGCATCTTTGATCCCTCATTAGCTCATTATAGAATACCTGTGTAGCAGCTAAAGC
>NZ_SMSC01000188.1:0-273 GCF_004359955.1 Candidatus Thiosymbion oneisti | reverse complement strand
CTGTTCCAGGGTAGCCATACCGAGGCGCTTGCGGGTTGCTTCGTCGAGGGGGCCGAAGCGTTTGATAAGCAGGCGTTCCAGGCCCTCGATTTTCCCTTCCAGCCTGCCTTGCTCCAAGCCTTGCTCCAAGCCTTGCTCCAGGCCTTGCTCCAAGCCTTGCTCCAGGCCTTGCTCCAGGCCTTGCTCCAAACCTTGTCGCATCCCTTGTTGCAGGCCTTGTTGCATCCCTCTCTGAATGGCCAATCGTTCAACGCTGGTGACGTAGCGCATTTT
>NZ_SMSC01000187.1:0-274 GCF_004359955.1 Candidatus Thiosymbion oneisti | reverse complement strand
CGGCTGAGCTGGTTCTGATCGTTGCCGGCGTTGGTGACCTGGTGATGCACGATGAGCTTATGTTTGTGATCCACACCGCTTGGTACGTTGTCGCCGGTGACGTGCTGTTTTCCCTTATTCAAGGCCCGCGCATCGGGGTCGGTACGCGAGCGCTGGGTCTCACCGCTTTCCTCTAGCTGCTTGCGTTGCGCCTGCTGGCGGGCCTGGCGCGCCTTGAGTTCCTCCAACTTGCTCGCCAGCGTGGGGTCTTCACCCAAGTCGAGCGCCCGAACGT
>NZ_SMSC01000186.1:0-274 GCF_004359955.1 Candidatus Thiosymbion oneisti | reverse complement strand
CCGGTTGGTCATGCAGGAATAGAAACAAAAAGCCGGCGGCCGTGCAAGGGTGACTCGGGGCTGTTGACGCAATCGTCGTGCCAACCGCTAATAGGACAGGATTAACACGATGTTCAGGATTAACAGGATTATTTTTCTTAAATAACAATTATAATATCCTGTTAATCCTGTACCATTAAGAGACAAGCCCGGAGGTTAGAGTTTACTCCTTGGCACGTAGGACAGGGCTACCGAATGACCTTTAAAATCAATAACTTATAATTAAAGCCTACTG
>NZ_SMSC01000185.1:0-278 GCF_004359955.1 Candidatus Thiosymbion oneisti | reverse complement strand
GCTTTAGCTGCTACACAGGTATTCTATAATGAGCTAATGAGCGATCAAAGATGCAGTAATCATACCGTTTCTTCAAAGCGAATTCCCCGAGCTAAAAAACGATATTGGGGAAAATATTTTTGGGCGATAGGATAGGGTGCTTAGACAACAGGGAATGTAACAGACGAAATGGTTCAAGAATACTTGGAGCATCACCGTCACCCATCCAATATGGATACAGGAAACATTATCCTGGAATGATTTAGGACTTTCAGTCCAGGGGGCAACCTATGCACTTT
>NZ_SMSC01000184.1:0-284 GCF_004359955.1 Candidatus Thiosymbion oneisti | reverse complement strand
CTTGCGTCTCGGCTTCCGGTCGTAACTCCTCCCCATCAAGCGTTACCTCAGGATCTTTAACGGTTGCGGCCTCCTGCGAGCCGGTTTCGGACCCGGCTTCTTCCGGCAATCCACCGACGCGCTCTTGAATCGAGGTGTAGTCAGAGGTTTCCGGCGTCTCGGCAAGTCCCGCCCGGACCGGATTGAGATCCACATAAGCCATCGCCGCCAGCAGCGCCTTCTCATCGAGCAACGCCTGGCTCTTGAAGCGACCCTCCCAAAAACGCCCCTTCACCCCATCCTCT
>NZ_SMSC01000183.1:0-289 GCF_004359955.1 Candidatus Thiosymbion oneisti | reverse complement strand
AACTTCCTGCGGGTGATCAACCAACTCGGCGTGGGTGGATTCGGGGATTACTGCGCCCGGCGAACCGCGGCCAGAAATGCCCAGGTCCTCACACAGCTGGCCGGATGATTCCTAACCATCTGTTTTTATTAGTTATTTTAGGTTATGCCAAGCGGCAGTGCGGTGATCGGCCCGCAACGGTCCTCTGCCGCCGATCACCCGCCTTGGCACCGGTTTCTGCACTTCCGAGGCCCAGGCACTCACTCTGCGGATACGCCCGCGAATTCTTTCACAATCTCGCTGCGTGGGA
>NZ_SMSC01000182.1:0-298 GCF_004359955.1 Candidatus Thiosymbion oneisti | reverse complement strand
TTGACCGCAAATGCCAACGGTATCTCGACTCGCCCTCGCTCCGTTAGGGTTCGGTTTCGCTCCCACAAGCGGATGACCTCCTGCCGTGAACTCGACTTGACAACCGCATGGCCCCTTCGCTCCCCAGGCAGTACCCCGGTTCCTCACGACTCTGGGCCACGCCAACTTCCGACGCACCCGCTCATGTGCTTATGTCTTCCCACATGGCCTCCGGGTTACGAGCACCAGTCCGTCGGATCTCACAGGTTCCCGATCTGTCTATCGCGGCGCGCCAGCCGCTCTCACCCCGGCAGGCCGC
>NZ_SMSC01000181.1:0-319 GCF_004359955.1 Candidatus Thiosymbion oneisti | reverse complement strand
TCCCCTAGGCACTTCCCTTGCATGACGCGCCAAGATGATCAAGTCATCGGCATCTCCCACCAGCCGCGCGCCAACCCGCTGGGCCGCTCCTTCCCGGTCATGGCAGCGGTTGTCCATCCAGTGCAGATACAGGTTGGCTAACAGCGGGCTCATGACACCCCCTTGCGGGCTGCCGACCCGCCGTTTGACCTTCCGCGGCCGCTGATGCCGAGCCTTCGGTTCTTCCATGAGCGGTGCCCCTAGCCTCTGACGCATCAGCTTGAGCACCGCTCCGTCGCCGATCCGCCACGCGACACACGCTATCAACTTATGATGCGGC
>NZ_SMSC01000180.1:0-320 GCF_004359955.1 Candidatus Thiosymbion oneisti | reverse complement strand
TTGTCGATGATGGCGCATTCGATGGTCTTGATGGTGACCGGGGCGTCGTGCAGGTTCAGGGTGCAGGCGGCCTCGCAGGGGGCGGGGCAGATGCGCCCGGTGAACTCCGGGAAGTTGTTGGTGGCGTGCAGCACCTCGATGGCCGCCTGCCAATCGCCCCGGTACACCAGGTCGTTCCAGTCCGGAATCAGGTTGTCTACCGGACAGCCTTCATGGCAGTAGGGAATGCCGCAGTCCATGCAGCGGGCGCCCTGGATGCTCAGGTCCGTGTCGGCGAGGGGGATGAGGAATTCTCGGTAGTGGACGACGCGATCGGCGGC